>QKDT01000413.1 GCA_003251995.1 Desulfovibrio desulfuricans | reverse complement strand
GGCTCCTGAAACCGGCAACGGCGGATACAACGCCTCTTCCATTACCATTCTGGAAGGCCTGTCGGCTGTGCGCAAGCGCCCAGCCATGTACATCGGCTCCACAGACACGCGCGGCCTGCACCATTTGGTGTACGAGGTAGTGGACAACTCCATTGACGAAGCCATGGCCGGCTTCTGTTCGCGGGTCACTGTTATTCTGCACGCTGACAACAGCGTGACTGTTCGCGACGACGGGCGCGGTATTCCTGTGGATATCCATCCCAAGGAAGGCGTGCCTGCCGTGCAGGTGGTCATGACCAAGCTGCACGCCGGCGGCAAGTTTGATAACTCAAGCTACAAGGTTTCCGGCGGTCTGCACGGCGTTGGTGTTTCGTGCGTTAACGCCCTTTCTGAAGAGCTCACGGTCACTGTGCGCCGCGATGGTAAGCGTTACCGCCAGCACTATGCCCGGGGGGTACCGCAGGACGAACTGGCGGTCATCAGCGAGGGCTATGTGGAAGGCCACGGTACCACCGTACGCTTCAAGCCTGATGAAGAAATTTTTGAAGTGCTCGAGTTTTCATATGAAACATTGAAAAAGCGCTTTGAAGAGCTGGCCTATCTTAACAAGGGCCTGACCATCGAGTGCATCGACGAGCGCATTGGCGAGACCCATGTTTTTCATGCAGAGGGTGGTATCCGCCAGTTTGTGAGTGACCTCAACTCTGGCGAGCAGGGCATTCACCCCATCATCTTTGGTGAAGGCATAGTTGAAAGTGTTACCGTGGATTTTGCCCTGCAATATAATGCGGGCTACAAGGAAAACATCTTCACCTTTGCCAACAATATCCGCACCAAGGAAGGCGGTACCCACCTTGTGGGCTTTCGCACGGCACTGACCCGCGCCATCAACGGCTACATCAAGGGCCAGGCCGATCTGGTCAAAAAGATGAAGAGCACCTCGCTTTCGGGCGACGACGTGCGCGAGGGCCTGACCGCCGTAATCAGCGTCAAACTGCCGCAGCCGCAGTTTGAAGGGCAGACCAAGACCAAACTTGGCAACAGCGAAATCGCTGGTCTGGTTGCCGGTGTGGTTTATGACCGTCTGAATGTCTATTTTGAGGAAAATCCCAAGGATATCCGCCTCATTATCGACAAAGCGCTGGACGCCGCCCGGGCACGTGACGCTGCCCGCCGCGCCAAGGAACTTGTGCGCCGCAAGGGTGCGCTTTCTGACAATGCGCTGCCCGGCAAACTGGCAGACTGCCAGAGCAAGGATCCCGTTGAATCCGAACTGTTCATCGTGGAAGGTGATTCGGCAGGTGGTTCAGCCAAGCAGGGGCGTAACCCCAAAAATCAGGCCATTCTGCCGTTGCGCGGCAAAATTCTGAATACGGAACGTACCCGCTTTGACAAAATGCTTGCCAACAAGGAAGTTAAGGCCCTTATCACCGCCATGGGCGCTGGTATTGGCGAGGAAGACACCGACCTCGACAAGCTGCGTTACCATAAAATTATCATCATGACAGACGCCGACGTGGACGGAGCGCACATCCGCACCCTGCTGCTGACCTTTTTCTTCAGGCAGTATCAGGAGATGGTGGAGCGCGGCTTTGTCTACATCGCCCAGCCGCCTTTGTACCGCGTACACAATTCGCGCATGGAAAAGTTCATCAAGGACGATCCGGCGCTCAATGAATTTCTGCTTACGCGCGTCAGTGAAGATGTGTCTGTGGTCGCCTCCAACGGCAAGGTATTTTCCGGCAAGGAACTTATTGGCCTGATGGAACACATTGAAAAGCTTGAAAGCCGCGTGAACGATGCCGAAATGTCGGGCACCCCGCGTGATCTCTTTATGGCCCTTGTGACCCATGAAGCGCAGATAGACGCGCAGAGTCTCGAAAATCAGGATAGCGAGCTTATCAACTGGCTCAATGAGCATGGCTACATGCTTACCCTCGAGAGGGAAAAGAGCGAAGACGAAGAAGAACGTCTGTTTGCCGTGTTTGAAAACACGGGTGGGCACCATACTCGCAGGGGCATGGAATTCTTTTCTTCGCGTCTATACAAGCAGGGCTGGCAGCTTTTTGATGAGCTGCGCCAGCAGTGCGGCTCCTTTGCCTTTACCTTGCGCCGCAAGGATGGCGAGGTGGCGACGGATGACCTGTTCGCCCTTATGCGCATGGTGTTTGATGAGGCCCGCAAGGGTATCAACATCCAGCGCTACAAAGGTCTGGGCGAAATGAACCCCGATCAGTTGTGGGTAACCACCATGAATCCCGAAAACCGCGTGCTTTTGCAGGTATCGGTAGAAGATGCCAACGAGGCCTCAGACGCCTTTGTGGAACTGATGGGTGATAGGGTGGAACCGCGCCGCGATTTTATCGAGCGCAATGCCCTGGCAGTGCAGGATCTGGATATTTAATGGAAAAAGGCGTGTGGAAGATTCCCCTGGGCAATTTTCTTCACGCCTGTTCCCGTAGATGCACACTAACGTGAGGCAAAACGGTACCCACGGTTTTTGCCGCATGACACGTAAAATGGGGAAGCAGCAGGGCGCAGGCCTTGCGCAGAAGGGCTTGCCTTCCACCCCGCAATAACAGCAGCGAGGCCCGCAGTGGCAGAAATGCAGCAGTCGCAGATAAGCATAGAAACAGAACTCCGCAAATCGTATCTGGAGTATTCCCTTTCGGTCATCATCGGGCGCGCCATCCCTGACGCGCGCGATGGCCTTAAGCCGGTACATAGGCGTATTCTTTTTGCGCAGTACGAGCTTGCCAACAACTATAACCGTCCGCACAAAAAATCCGCACGTATCGTCGGTGACGTTATCGGTAAATATCACCCGCATGGTGACTCTGCCGTGTACGATGCCCTGGTGC
>QKDT01000171.1 GCA_003251995.1 Desulfovibrio desulfuricans | reverse complement strand
GGGTGCCCTGCCGGATGCCCGCCTGGGTGCCCCATGGTATGAGGATTGTTGCTCATTATCGTGCCAGTCCTTCTTTCAGGATGGTTTCTGTAAAGTAGGTGATGATCATGTCCGCTCCGGCGCGCTTGAGGCCCGTGAGCGATTCCAGCATCACGGCGCGTTCATCAATCCAGCCATTGATGCCAGCCGCGCGGATCATGGAATATTCGCCGCTCACCTGGTAGGCGCACAACGGCACACTGGTGTTGTCGCGCACAGTGCGAATGATATCGCTGTACGGCCCTGCGGGCTTGACGATAAGGGCATCCGCGCCTTCTTCCAGGTCGGCAAAGGCCTCAATCAGGGCTTCGCGGGCGTTGGCTGGGTCCATTTGGTAGGTCTTGCGGTCGCCGCAGGCCGGGGCGCTCTCTGCCGCTTCGCGGAAGGGGCCATAATAGGCAGAGGCGTATTTGACGGCATAAGACATGATGGGCGTAGCCGTAAGGCCTCCTTCGTCCAAGGCCTCGCGGATGGCAGCCACGCGCCCGTCCATCATGTCGGAGGGGGCTACCATATCCGCGCCCGCGGCGGCATGGCTCACCGCTGTCTTGGCAAGCAGGGGCAGGGTCGCATCGTTGTGTACCTCGCCATCGGGCATAAGCACGCCGCAATGACCGTGGCTCATATACTCGCACAGGCAAACATCTGTGATGATATAGAGCTTGGGCCAGCGGTGCTTGAGCAGACGCACGGCCTCCTGCACAATGCCGTCCTCGTCGTATGCGCCCGAGGCGTATTCGTCCTTGAGATCAGGAATACCGAAAAGGATGACAGATTTCAGGCCCGTATCCACGGCCTTTTCCACCTGTTTTTCCAGTTCGCCGAGGCTGAGCTGGAATTGACCGGGCATGGAGCCTATTTCTTTGCGAAAGCCCTTGTCTTCTGTTTCCACAACAAAATAGGGCTGGATAAGATCTTCTACAAGCAAAGGCGGTGTTTCACGTACTATGGAGCGGAGTTCCGGGGTAGCGCGAAGACGGCGGCCTCTATGGAATGCGGTCATGGCTGTTGTCCTTTGTTCTGCATGTTGCAGGTCGGTCTTGACCAGCCTGTGCAGCGGTGCTGCCTTGGATAAGCAACGTTATGTACGGCAAAGCTGCCGCAATCGCGGGCAGCCGTGCTGCGGGGGGCTTTGGCCTTTGTAGAAGTATGCCCCTTTGTCCATACAAAAAACAAGCGGCGCGCCGTAGGGAACGTAGCAGGCTACGACCGGGGCGCGCCGCCATGTGTACACAGTCAGCGAAAAAAGGGCTGCGCTTGGGCGCTGGAGCGGATTACTTTTTGAAAATGTGATCCGTTCCGCCAGGATTTGCTTACAAACCCTGACCGCAAAATGCTTGTAGGCGAGCCTTGCTCGCCGTTGCGCAAGCATTTCAAGCGTACACTGCTATTTGATGCCGATTTCCTCATCAGTCAGATAGCAGGCCGGATCCTGCGCCCATTCGTCGCCATAAAAGGCTTCTGCACGGGCGCGGAAGTTGCCGCCGCAGATGTTCAGGAACTGGCACTTGGCACAACGACCTTTGACATGGGTCTTTTTGTCCTTGAGCTTGTGCAGCAGTTCGATCTGCGGGTCGTCCCAAATCTGCGAGAAGGGGCGCTCCAGCACGTTGCCAAAAATATGGTCGCGCCAGAACTGGTCGGCATGCACCTTGCCGTCCCACGAAATACAGCCAATGCCGCGCCCGGAGCTGTTGCCCTCGTTGTACTGCAAAAGTTCAAATACTTCTTCGGCCCTTTTGGGATCTTCGCGCTTCATGCGCATCCACACATAGGGGCCGTCGGCGTGGTTATCGACGGTAAGGATTTCTTTGGGCTTGCCAGCGTCAAACAGGGCGCGGGTTTCGTCCATGATGAGATCCAGCACCTGACGGGTTTCGGCGTGATCCAGATCTTCCTTGATAAGTTCGGAACCACGGCCCGAGTACACCAGATGGTAAAAACAGGCGCGGGGTACTTCCAGATCCTTGAGCAGGCGGAAGATGCCGGGGATTTCAGCCACATTGCGCTTGTTGATGGTAAAGCGCAGGCCCACCTTGAGGCCCTCGGCCTGGCAGTTGGCAATGCCTTCAAGCGCTTTTTTGAATGCGCCCGGCACAGCACGAAACTTGTCGTGTACGGCTTCCATGCCATCCAGCGAAATACCCACGTAAGAAAGGCCCACTTCCTTGAGTTCGCGGGCTTTTTCCTTGGTGATAAGGGTGCCGTTGGTGGAAATAACCGCGCGCATGCCCTTGGCGGTGGCGTGGCTGGCAAGCTCTACCAGGTCTTTGCGCACCAGCGGTTCGCCGCCAGAAAACAGCATGACCGGCGCGCCGTAGGCGGCCAGATCGTCGATCATGGTTTTGGCCTGAGCGGTGCTGATATCGTCTGAGCCGTCCACTTCAATGGCGTGGGCGTAGCAATGCACGCACTTGAGGTTGCAGCGCTGGGTCATGTTCCAGACCACAACGGGCTTTTTATCTTTGGAGAACTGCAACAGGTGCGAGGGCAACTTGCCGGATTCGCGTCCGTAGCGCAGGGCGTCGGAAGGCTCGACCTGTCCGCAATACAGCTTGGAAATGCCTATCATGGCCTTGTCCTTATTGTTCGATGCGTTGTTTCAGCACGGCAAAGGCCTCGTCAATGCCATCAGCCTTTGTGCCGCCCGCCTGTGCCAGGTCGGGTCTGCCACCGCCAGAGCCACCGCAGGGGGCGGCAACGTCCTTGATAAGCGCGGGAGCAGTGAATTTTCCGTGCAGGTCTTTGGAAACATAAAGCAAAAGCCCAACCTTGCCGTCTTCAGCCGTAGCCAGGCAGACAACAGCGTTGTCGGAAAGGCGCGAGCGCACGTCGTCCATGACTTCGCGCAGGGCTTTTACAGGAACATTATCAAGCTTGGCAGCCAGCATGCGCACGCCGTTTACTTCCTGCGCGCGGGCGACCAGGTCGGCCCCGGTGGCAGGCGCGGCGGCGGCCTTTTCAGAGGCCTTGCGCAGCTTCTTTACATCGGCCTGCAGGGCGCCTACGCGTTCCGCAAGCTGACCGGGACGGGCCTTGAGCATGCCCGAAAGCGCGGCAAGCTCGGCGCGCTGTTCCACGGCCTGGGCATAGGCGTTAAAGCCGGTAACAGCTTCAATACGCCGTGTTCCGGCGGCAACGCCGCTTTCGGAAACAATCATGAAGGCCCCTGCCTCGCCAGTGCGGGCAAGGTGCGTGCCGCCGCACAGTTCCACGGATTCAGCTTCGCCCATTTCCGCGCCGGAAACTGTGAGCACGCGCACAATGTCGCCATATTTTTCGCCAAACAGGGCCATGGCCCCGGTTGCCATGGCTTCGGCAACGGGCATTTCTTTGGCGGTTACGGGCAGGTCAGCCATGATGGCGCGGTTTACATCACGTTCCACGGCAGCCAGCTCTTCAGGGGTGAGTGCTGCGATGTGCGAAAAGTCAAAGCGCAGACGGTGCGGGTCCACCAGCGAACCGGCCTGCTTGACATGGGTGCCAAGCGCGCGGCGCAGGGCGGCGTGCAGCAGGTGGGTGCAGGTGTGGTTGCGGGCAGTGGATTTGCGCTGGTCGGCATCCACTTTGAGGGTGGCTTCGCCGCCCTTGTGCAGTTCGCCCTTGGTCACTTCAATTTCGTGTACCAGCAGGGTGGGGGCGGGCTTGTGGGTGGTCAGCACCCGCGCCTCGCCAGAGGGGCTTGTGAGTGTGCCCATGTCGCCGGCCTGACCGCCGCCCTCGCCATAAAACGGCGTGGTTGCGGTGATGGCGTAGCCGGTTTCACCCTCGCCAAGGTCGCTGACTTCTTCACCAGCGCCGTTGAGCAGCAGGGTCAGGGGGCTGGTTTCGGTCAGGCGCTCGTAACCCACAAAGGCGCTGGTTACGCCAGCATCAAGCAGGGGCTTGAACACACTTGCGCCGTCAGACTGACCAAGCAGGCCGCCTTTTTTCTGGTGCTCACGGGCGCGCTTGCGCTGTTCGCCCATATGCTTTTCAAAGCCATTGGCGTCGGCGGTAAAGCCGCGCTTTTCGGCAACGTCGGTAACTATATCCAGGGGGAAACCGTAGGTGTCGTACAGTTTAAAGCAGAACTCGCCGGGAATCTGCGTCGTGCCCGCAGCCTTGAGGGACGACAGCTCCTCATCCAGCAGTTCCAGGCCTTTTTGCAGGGTAAGGGAGAAGCGCTGTTCTTCCTCGTGTACCGCGCGAGCGATAAAATCGGCGTGTTCGGTCAGCTCGGGATAGGCATCGCCCATCACTTCCGTAACCTTGCGGGCCACCTTGAACATAAAGGGTTCATTCACGCCGATGAGCGTGGCAAAACGCAGGGCGCGGCGGATCAGGCGGCGCAGCACATAGCCGCGTCCCTCGTTGGAAGGCAACACGCCGCCAGCCACCAGAAAGGCCGCCGACCGGCTGTGGTCGGCGATAACGCGCAGGGCCGTATCCACATCGTTGGTGTCGGGCGCGCTGAAGCTGTAGCTCACATTGGCAAGGGAGGCGGCGTACTGGATAATTTCCTGAAACAGATCGCAGTCAAAGTTGGAGCGCTTGCCCTGGGCAACGGCAGCCATGCGTTCAAGGCCCATGCCCGTATCAATGTTGGGGTTGGCAAGGGCCACGCGGGTGCCGTCGGCAGACTGGTCAAACTGGGTGAACACGAGGTTCCAGATTTCAAGAAAGCGGTCGCAGTCGCACTTGCCGATACCGCACTCCGGCCCGCAAGACATGTCTTCGCCCTGATCCACATAAATTTCGGAGCAGGGGCCGCAGGGACCGGTGTCGCCCATGGTCCAGAAGTTATCTTTTTCGCCCATGCGCACGATGCGGTCTGCGGGCAACTGGGCGACTTCCGTCCAGATGTCAGCGGCCTCATCGTCTTCGCGAAAGACTGTAACCCAGAGCTTTTCCTTGGGCAGTTCAAGCTCCTTGGTTACAAATTCCCAGGCCCAGGTGATGGCCTCGCGCTTGAAATAGTCGCCAAACGAAAAGTTGCCCAGCATTTCAAAAAACGTGTGGTGGCGCGCGGTGCGGCCCACGTTTTCAAGGTCGTTGTGCTTGCCCGAAACGCGCAGGCACTTCTGGCAGGTGGTAGCGCGGCTATACGCGCGCTTTTCCTCACCGAGAAACAACTTTTTGAATTGCACCATGCCAGCATTGGTGAACAGCAGGGTGGGGTCGTTGGGCGGGATGATGGGGCCGGATTCGACGATTTCGTGCTGGTGGCGTTTGAAAAATTCGAGGTAGCGGCGGCGTATTTCTTTGGCGGTGAGCATTTACTGGCTCCGTAATGGGGTCTGCGCGGGCAACGACCGCGCACCACCAAGGCGCGCGGTCGCAGGTAACAATGGCCTTTATTCGTAAGTGGACGCTGGGGCTTCCCCTTCGTCCAAGTCTTCTGAAGTGGGGGTGAATTCCTTGGGGTTCAGGCCCAAAAATTCCACAACCTTGGCTTCAATCTGGTTGCGCAGATCAAGATTTTCATCCAGCAGCGCGCGCACTTTTTCGCGGCCCTGTCCGAGCTTTTCACTGCCAAAAGCAAACCACGAGCCGCTCTGATCAATAATTTTGGCTTCGATGCCAAGGTCAAGCAGTTCGCCAGAGCGCGAAATGCCCTGACCGTACAAAATATCAAAAATGGCGCTGCGGAAGGGCGGAGCAACCTTGTTTTTAACCACCTTGACCCTGGTGCGCGAACCGAAGGATTCTTCCTTGTCCTTGAGGGTCTGGATGCGCCGGATATCGAGGCGCACGGAAGAATAGAACTTGAGCGCGTTGCCGCCCGTGGTGGTTTCGGGGCTGCCGTAGCCGGTCACGCCGATCTTCATGCGTATCTGGTTGATGAAGATGACGGACGTGCGCGATTTATGGATGGTGCCGGTGAGGCGGCGCATGGCGTGCGACATCAGCCGGGCATGACCGCCCACCTGTGATTCGCCCATGTCGCCTTCCAGTTCTGCCTGCGGAATAAGCGCGGCAACGGAGTCCACCACTACCAGATCAACAGCGCCGGAGCGCACGAGCATGTCGGCAATGTCCAATGCCTGTTCGCCGTAATCGGGCTGCGAAATGAGCAGTTCGTCGGTGTTCACGCCGAGCCTTCTGGCGTAGGCAACGTCGAGGGCGTGTTCCGCATCCACAAAGGCGCAGGTGCCGCCCATTTTTTGGCATTCGGCGATAATGTGCAGGGTCAGCGTGGTTTTACCCGAAGATTCCGGGCCAAAAATTTCGCTTATGCGCCCGCGCGGGATGCCGCCCACGCCAAGGGCCAGATCAAGGCCGATGGACCCCGTGGGGATGACAGGAATATTAACGTGGGCGTCGTCGGAAAGCTTCATGACCGCGCCCTTGCCGTACTTGCGTTCAATGGTGGCAAGTGCGGTGCCCAAGGCTTCGGCGCGCGCGTTTTCCTGACTCATGGCTGGTTTTTTCGCCATAGCTCATTGCTCCGGGTAAAAATATCTTCAAGCGCATTAGTATAGCAGAGCAAAGAGAGCAAGGCAAATGTCAGCTCTGCGTCAGCCCTGCACATAAGCGACAATAATTAACCATAATTACTAATAAGCTTGAAATCAAGCCTGAAAAATTGCCGCCTTAACCTGTGCGCGGGGCACTTGCACACGGGCGCAGCCTGTCGTACAAGCGCGGGCATGAGCGATACTCCTCAAATCATCGTACTGTTTTCCGGCGGGCTGGACAGCCTGCTGACAGCCAAGCTACTTGAGCGCCAGGGCCTTGTGGTGCGCTGCCTGCATTTTTATTCGCCATTTTTTGGTGGCGAAGCCATGGCGGCACGTTGGCGCAAGATTTATGACCTTGATATTGTTACGCAGGACGTGGGGCCGGAGTTTGCCGCCATGTTGCGCCAAAGGCCGGAACACGGCTTTGGCAAGGTGCTGAACCCCTGTGTTGACTGCAAGATACTGCTGCTGCGCGAGGCCCGTAAATATATGGAAAGCGTCGGCGCGCAGGCCCTTGCTTCGGGCGAGGTGCTGGGCCAGCGCCCCATGTCGCAACGGCGCGACACGCTGAATGTTATCATGCGCGATGCCGCCGTGGGCGATTATTTGCTGCGGCCCCTGTGCGCCCACCATCTGCCGCCCACGCCAGTGGAAGAAAGCGGCCTGGTGGATCGCTCGCGCCTGCTGGGCATCTGGGGCCGGGGGCGTACCGAGCAACTGGCCCTCGCCAAGGAATACGGCATCAAGGAAATACCTACGCCAGGGGGCGGTTGCCGCCTGACGGAGCGTGAAAACGCCCGCCGCTACTGGCTGGTGCTTACCCGTTTGCCAGAACCGAGCGCCAGTGATTTTACCCTTGCCAATCTGGGCCGTCAGTTTTGGCACAGCGAAGGTGAGAACCATTACTGGCTGTGTGTTGGGCGCAACAGCGCAGATAACGATCTGCTTGCCGCTGCCGCCGGGCAGGATGATCTCATCCTGCGCATGCGCGACATGCCGGGGCCCTTGGCTTTGGCCCGCAACGGGGCATTGTGGCCTGAAGACGTGCTGAGCACCGCTTGCCAGATGACGGCATCATACGCGCCCAAGGCGGTTGCCACTGGCGGGCCAGTGTTCGTGCGGGCACGCCGCGGCGCGGAATTTAAGGATCTGTCCGTACCCACGCAGCGTTGCGAGGAACTTTGGAACGAGCCCGCCTGGGACGAAATCAAGGGATTCATCCGGGCCGAGGCGCGCGAACGTCAGGCCGTGCAGGATGCTGCCAAGGACGCCGCAAGGGCAGCCGCCCGCGAGGCCCGCTACGAAGCCGAGCGGCTTGAAGCCGGCTTGGGCGATGAGGATCCCTCCACCCCCGACATTTGATCGCAACGAAATCGTTACCGAATCTTTTCATTGCAGCCCCCCACGCCCCGGTTTAGCCGGGGCGTGGTTTTTTGTGGGCATCATCACGCTTGCAAGTTTTGCGTAATCTTGAGGGCACTGCTTTACAAAGATTGCGCATGTAGCTATATGAGTCCATTGCATCAAAAGAGCATTTTCATTGAGAGGTGCTCGGAGCGGGCCATGCCGCCGCATGGCTGGCCAATGCAGGATATGCGGTGCAAACTGCTTGTGACATACGTGCTTCTGCAAGGCCTATTACATAGACCGTTCGCGCCCCCCAGCGGCGTCCGCCGGAGGATTTAAATGGATCACAAGGATTTGGAATACTTTCGCAAGCTTCTTTCTGGTATGCTTGAAGAAGCGAAGCAGAAGGGTGACAGCACCCTTGAAGAACTGACAGACAGCAACGAAGTGTTTGCCGACCCGGCAGACCGCGCCACTGCCGAATCTGACCGGGCCTTTACTCTGCGCATTCGTGACCGCGAGCGTCGCCTGATCCGCAAGATCCAGGCTGCCCTTACCCGTATCGATGATGGCACCTACGGGGTTTGTGAAGACTGCGGCGATGATATCAGCGTGCCCCGCCTCAAGGCTCGGCCCGTGACGCGTTTGTGCATCAACTGCAAAGCCAAGCAGGAAGAAGACGAACATCTTCGCGGCGACTAACGTCATTTCTTTGCCGTAAGGCACTGTTTTCCGTTGCTCTTAGTCAGGCGGGCGGCTTCCAAGAAACCCGTCTTCTGGCTGATTGCGTAATTCGGGTAGGCACCAGTACGACCGCCGCCAAACGGTGGAGTGGGCGTACTGCGTGCGTTAAGAAAGATGCGGCCTTGCCCGCGCGCAGCTTTGGCTGCTTGCTGTCTGTCGTGCTTTGCGCCAGCCTCTGCATTGGTCTGTTGCCCTTTGGGGCGCGGTGCGGAATATGCGCTGCTGTTTTTATTTGGGCTGACCTACGGTGCTTCCATGCCGGGAGCGTTGGCCTGCTGCGCCGTGCCTGTATCTGCGCGTTTGTGTCCTCTTTGCCCTTCATTACTCTCTGCCCTTCACCTATCCCGCAAGCCGGGTTTTTCTATGGATGCCCATCTTTTTCGCCGTTTTTGTGAAGACCTTACCCCACTGCTCATGGGAGCCCGGGTGGAAAAAATTCAAGAGCCCGCCGATGGCCTGCTTGCTCTTATGGTCTACAGCGGTGGGCGCAAACGGCAGCTTTGCGTGCGCTTTGGGCGCAAAGAGCCCTTCTGCTTTGTCACCGCGCAACGCATCAGCGTAGGGCGCGCACCCTCTGCCCCCATCATGCGGCTGCGCAAATACGCAGGAGGGCGGCGTATCGTCGCCTGTGTGTCTCGCTGGAGCGAGCGACGCCTATGGCTGCTGTTTGGCGGCGGCGCAGAGGCCGCGCAGCAGCAAAATCTGCAATCTGAGCAAGATGAGACAGGGATGACGCCCTCCTCGCGTTTGACATGGCTGCTGCTTGACCTGCGTGAAGGCCCTTCGCTCCACTTTTTGGCGGAAAATGAATCGCCGGAGGAAGAACAGGCCCTTTGGCCCGAGCCCGCGCAACTGTCGCAAGCTCTGGAAAACTGGCGGCAATGGCCTGTGCTCACACCCGCACTGCGCCGCACGCTGGCCCAATTGGACGAGCCTGAGCAATGGGCCTTGCTGGAAGACCTGCGCGTTGGCGGCGGCGACCTGTTTTGTTACGGCCCAGCCCCCTCCACCCAAGAAGATGCGGCTGCCCCTGTGGTGCCGCGTCCAGTGCTCGCCGTCAGTGCCTGGCCTCTGCCAGGGCAGCAGCAACAGGCCTTGCAGCCCAAGGGTGATACGGCATCTGTGATTGCGGAATTTTGCGGGTCGGATGCACTGGCCCTGACCGAGCTGGCAGGGCAGGATATGGTGCTTGCCCGTCTGGCCCTTGATCAGGCACGGGAGGCGGCCCAGCCCCTGGACAGACGCGCGCGCAAGCTCTCAAAGCTGCTTGAAAAATTACAAGAGGAAGAAACCCGCCTTGGCGGCATGATTGCCTGTCAGGCCGACGCTCTCGCGCTTCAGGCGGAATTATGGCGTTGGCCTGCGGATTTTCGGGCGGCTTCTGTGGCGGTGGAGGAAGGCCCACACGGGCCTGCGCGTGAGATCAAGCTGGATTTGCGTCGCTCTGTGCGCGAAGAAATGGCCCGTCTCTTCCATACGGCCCGTCGCGGGCAACGCGGTATGGAGCATTTGGCAGACCGCAGGGCCACGTTGGAGGCAGAGCTGACCGCCTTGCATCAGGCCAGGCACGACAGTCTGCTGGGTGCTACGGCCCCCAGGAGCGAAGAAGGCGCATCAAAAGGCCGTGGGGCAACCTCTGGCATGGTTGCCAGTCTGCCCAAAAATGTGCAGATGTTTGTTAGCTCTGACGGCTTTGTGCTGTTACGCGGGCGCGATTCCAAGGGCAATCTCGCCGCCCGCAAGCTTGCCGCGCCGCACGACATTTGGCTGCATGCTGAGAACGGCCCCGGTTCGCACGTTATCATACGCCGCGCTCATGGCGGGCAGGAAGTGCCGCCGCGCACCCTTGATGAAGCCGGAGCGCTTGCTGCCTGCAAAAGCTGGCAGCGTGATGCCGCGCGGGCGCGCATTCAGTATGCCGAGGTGCGTCACGTCAAGCCCATGCGCAACGCCCCCGCAGGCACTGTGCGCATAGACAAGTCGCTGCCCTCGCGTGAGGTTGCCGTGGACATTGCCCTTGAGGAACAACTGCTGCCTCGCTAACCGCGAAGCAGTATGGAGAGAGGTTTTCATGGATTTTACTGTGGAAGGTACGGTTTTTCGGGCAAACGCCATGGAGGGCAAAGTGCTGGCACTGTCCCCCTGGCAGGTTTCCACGCAGGAGCAGATCATTCCGCTGGGTGGTGCAAATCCGCGTTTGCATTTGCCCCGTGGTG
>QKDT01000293.1 GCA_003251995.1 Desulfovibrio desulfuricans | reverse complement strand
GAATGCAGCAAGTGCGGGGAAAACGCATGAGCAGTGCGATTACGGTTGATTCGGTTAGCGATTTTCGGTTTGGAGTGAATGTACGTTTTGATGCATGGCTGTACAGCATGCTGATGGACAACAATATCGCCTATGGCATGAACCCTGATATCGTTGCAAGTCAGGAACAGATGGCCTTTATGGTCTGCCTTGATCGGGGTCAGGTGTACTTGCCCTGCTCGGACGATACATTCAAAATGCTGTGCAAGCAGACAGCACCTGAAACGCTTCGCCAGCAGTATAATCGTTCTTGGCGTATCATTATGCGCCTGGTGCGTTCTTTTACACCCGAAGGTGAAGACCGGCGGCGTATTTTGCAGTTTTGCCGCTACCGCTTCAAGCAATATGTTGCCCAGCACACGTTGATACCGTCTCGCCTTGTTAAGCGCATGACTGACCTTGTGCTTGCTCAGGGCAATCAACTGGACGATCCCTGGCGGCAACTACGCAGATTTTCAACCAGACTCCAGTTAAAAATGCTGGGCCAAGACCCGGTTCGCGACAACCTTGCCGCAATGCCCGCCGAAGCTATCTCTGGCGATTCCATTGCCACGGTCAGGCGTATGCTCAATTATGTGGAGCTTTCGCGCTTGCTGTGCCTTTCAGCCATGTCGCGCCCTTGGATAGAGGCGCAGCCCGATGTGGAAACCGTGCGCCTTGCCATGGAACACGCGCACAAGGCCTGCGCCCATTTGCGGCATTATTTTGAGGCCAGCGCGGGCAAATCCGCCACGGTACTTTTTTTGTGCGATGCCGATGGCGGTGTCGTGTTTGATCTGGCAGTCGCCAAAAGCCTCATCCACATGGGGCATAAGGTCATTTTTGCGGTCAAATCAGGATTTTTCTTTTATTCGCCCACGCTGGAAGACATGGAGCTTGACCCTTCCATCCGGCAGATGATCGGCAGCGGCACTGTGCTGCACGAACCGCGCATGAGCAAGAATGAACTGCTGCGTCACCTGCGTGAATACCGCCTTGTGGTCATTGGCGACGGCACGCGGGAGAGAATCAACCTGTACAGGGTATCGGTGACATTTTCGCGCGCATGGAAGGAGGCTGACCTTATCCTGGGCAAGGGGTGGCGTGTGGCTGACGTGCTTATGGGCAGCAGCCATCAGTACACCAGAGATGTGGTTTGCTACTGGCATGACGACAAGGGTTTTCACATCAAGCTGCGACATCATGCCGAAAGCGCCCACAAATTTAGCGAGAGCGACATTGCCGCACAGTCCTCAAGCATTATTGCCACCATGCGTGAAGCCAGGGAGCAGGGCCGCACGGTCATGTTCTATAGCTGCGTAATCGGCAGCATACCTGGCGAAACAGCCACCGCCACGCAGGTTGTACGCGCCTTTGTAGACAATTTGCGTAAAAAAATGGATAATATCCTGATAATTAATCCGGCTGAGCATTTTATCGAAGGCATGGATGGCGACGACCTCATGTATATGTGGGAGCAGGTGCAGCGTAGCGGCTTTATTGATGTCTGGCGGTTTCAGACTGTTGAAGACATTGAAGAAAGCTTTGCCCTGCTTGGTCGCAAGGTGCCGCCGCAGTGGTCTGGCAAGGATTCCACCTTTTCCACCGGCTGCACCAAAGAAATGCGCATCGCCTTGGATGTGCAGGCAAAAAACAGGGAAATGCAAATCATCGGCCCCGATCCTCAGCGGTTTTTCCGCAGGGGAGAGTATGGTGTGGGTAAATATTTTGACGCCAGCATCCCCCATTGATGTATTGGCGGCTCAGTCGGCGGCGCAAGCTGCCGCATGCCTGATTTAGAGCAATAGTTAAATCTGCTCTGGCAGGCGCTTATGCGCAAAGCGGCGCTTTTGCCGCGCAACTACGGGGCTGAACCCCGGTGAGGGAGTAACTTGACCTATGGCCGCCTATGAAGCCGTGATTGGCCTTGAAGTGCATGTGCAACTTGCCACGGCCTCCAAACTGTTCTGTTCGTGCCCCACGACCTTTGGGCAACCCGCAAACGCCAATGTCTGCGAAGTATGCTCCGGCATGCCCGGCGCTTTGCCCGTGCCCAACCGCCAGGCTGTTCACTTTGCCGCCATGGTCGGCCTCGCCACCGGTTGCGCCATAAATACCCGCTCCATCTTTGCCCGCAAAAACTATTTTTATCCTGATTTGCCCTCTGGCTACCAGATTTCGCAGTTCGAGCTGCCTATCTGCGAGCACGGGCATCTTGAGGTAGATGTGGATGGGCGGCGCAAGCGCGTGGGCATTACCCGCATTCATATGGAAAATGACGCTGGTAAAAACATCCACGCCCAGGGCGAAAATCTGAGCTACGTCGATCTCAACCGGGCCGGCACCCCGCTGGTGGAGATTGTTTCCGAGCCGGACATGCGTTCTGCCGCCGAGGCTGTGGCCTACCTCAAGGCCTTGTACAGCATCGTGACCTACCTTGGCGTGTGCGACGGCAATATGGAAGAGGGCAGCTTTAGGTGCGATGCCAACGTGTCGCTGCGCCCTGTGGGCACAGAGCCATTTGGCACGCGTACAGAGCTGAAAAACCTCAACTCTTTCCGCAACGTGCAGCGCGCTATTGAATACGAAATTTCGCGTCAGCAGGATGTGCTGGACGATGGCGAAAAGGTAGTGCAAGAGACCCGCCTGTACGATGCCGCTAAAAACACCACGGCTTCCATGCGCAGCAAGGAAGAAGCACACGACTACCGGTATTTTCCCGACCCGGATATTTTGCCCGTAGATATTACAGAAGAAGAAATGACCCGCTGGCGCGCAGAAATGCCCGAGCTGCCCCAGGTTCGCGTGGCCCGTTTTGTGGCTCTGGCAGGCCTGCCAGAGGCGGAG
>QKDT01000093.1 GCA_003251995.1 Desulfovibrio desulfuricans | reverse complement strand
ATTGTTAGAAAAATAGAGTACGTCCACGACCATGGGTGTAAAAAAGGCGGCTGTTCCAAGGAGCAGCCGCCTTTTTTACATCTGTAACAGGTATAATTCAGGATCTGTTTCCTTGGAAATTACGACCAAGCCTTAAGGGCCTGGTTTTGTGCGTGACAAGGGGAATTTGTGGCAAAGGTCAGAGTCTTCAGTGGGCAGAAACAGTGTTGCACAGAAGCTGCGGGTGCTCGTAAGCGGCGAGGCCCGGGGCGCGCGTTTATTGAACCGGGGTATCTTTGCGCAAATTACCGTTCATTTCCTTATAGAAAACACATCGGTTTCTGCCCATTTTTTTTGCTGCATAGGTGGCCTTGTCGGCCTTGTTGAACAGCTCAGCGTAAGTGGTGCCATCTCTGGGGCTACAGGCCACACCAACGCTGGCGGTCAGGGTGAGACATGATTGATGATCACAGCATTCGGTATGCAGTTGTTCCACGAGCATCAGCGCGCGCTCACGTATGCTGTGCTGCGACATCTTTTCGGTACAAAAAACCAGAAATTCATCGCCGCCAATGCGCCCTACAATATCCACACCGCGGAAATTGCGGCGGATAATCTGGGCCATATCAAAAATGGCCTTGTCACCCATGGCGTGTCCAAAGCGGTCATTGATGCCTTTAAAATTGTCAAAATCAATCATGAACATTGCGTAAAAATTCGGCAATGGGGATTCATGCGTTTCAAGAAATTGCGAAACGGCTTTTTCTGTAGACATTTTGTTGCGCATGCCGGTGCCGCTGTCGCGCGTGGCTTGGGAGCGTAAACGCAATTCGAGTGATTTTTGCTTGTCGATATCGGTGATGATGCCAATAGAATAGATGGGCGCACCTTGGGTGTTGGCAATATTGGAGGCCTCAATGCGGAACCAGCGGTACTCGCCGCTAGCGTCACGCAGCCGAACATCAATGGTGCATTTGTGCTGGTGCGATGCGAGGCGCACTTCTTTTTGAAAGGCTATGAGGCGCTCTTGATCTTCAGGAAACAGCGGAATAGCCGGGTCATTCTCAAGAATATTAAAAACAGAGCCAAAGGTGTGCAGCCATTTGGCAGAGCATGAAAAATACCCGCTTACCAGGTTCTGTTCAAAAATATTGATGTCGTGCTGCTCCAAAATAAACTGATAGCGTTCATCAGATATGCGTTTGGAAAGAGCCGCTTCCTTATTGCGGGTAATGTCAAAAACAATGCTCTGAATGTAAGAGTGCTCGTGCTGGATATTGACCACGGCACCCTTGTGGTACAGCCATATTAAAGCCCCGTCTTTTGCACGGGTGCGGTATTCCACATTAATGGGCTGGCTGTTTTTTATCTGTCTGCGCATGGTGCGCAAGGCTGTTTCGCGGTCTTGCTCGTAAATTGTTGCCGCAAAGCTGTTGCCATAGCTTTTTGCAAATTCTGCCTCGGTAAAGCCGAGCATATTCATGTAGTTGGGGCTGACAAAAAGGAATGTTCCGTCTGGGCTGGAGAATTTGAGCACGCCACCAGACATGCTGGCGATGATGGAGCGGTAGTCTTCTTGTTGGTGGCGCAGTTTGCGTGAGGAGCTGCGCTCAAACAGCAGCAGGAATATAAGGATAATGCCCGCCAAAAAGACAAGACGCCACACAAGCTCATTGGTGATAAGCGTTTGTTTTGATGCTGCCGCGTTTCCTGCGCTTTGGGGCAGCAGCGAAACCATGCGCCAGCCAAAGCGTTCTATGGGGGTGATGGCAACAAACAGACCCAGATCTTGATCCAGCGCTACGGTGGATTGTTCCCTGTTCTCAGCAAATTTTATTTGCAGCGCATCGGTAACTGCTTGGGGCAGCCCCTTTTCAGAAAAAGAAGCAAAAAAATTGTCCATGGTCTTGCCGGGAGGCGGGGCCCAAAAGAGCGGTTGCCCCAATTCGTCAAGCACCATGTTGCATGTGTTGTTGCTGAATGCCCATGTTTCAAAATTGATTTCAATGGCTTCAGCAGGGAATTCACTGATGATCACTGCCCGTAGATAGCCCTGGGCAAACAGAGGGTTGGCAATAACCAAAACCCTTTGCTCGTTGATATTGCCCGATGTGTCAACATGGGTCAGCCCCTGGCGGGCACGCAAAAAAACAGGATTGCTGCCATAGTCTATGGGCGCGCCGCTTCCATCAAAGCCTTTGCCGTCAGCATCAACAATCATGAATCTGCGAACCCCGTGTGCATAAAACAGCGGGGCAACGGCCAGCACGTCCTCCTTGCAGGCACTGCAATTTTGCTGCGCCAGATATTTGGTCATGCCGTTCATTTCCATCATGGTCGCGCGGACAGTCTGATAAAAATTGTTGCCTGCGCGGGCGTTTACCTCCCCAAGGCGTGTAAGGGCATTGGCTGAGATGTTTGACTCAACATCGCTCGAATAGTCTTGAATAAATAAAATAGGAACAACAAAAAGGAGAGCCAGAATGGCAAAAGAGATTATTGGTTTGGCGAGGTCTGACATGTCTCATTATCCGTGGCAGTTGTACCAGGGTAGGCAGTTGAGACGAAACAACCCCTGAGTAAGAATCAGGAGTTTGTAACAGATAACGCTATAACAATGTCGCAGATTAGCTGGTGCGTGCACCAACTGGAATTGAGGCGGATTGCATCTCAACCAAAAGCATCAAGTGGAATTTTTGCTTGTATTATACCTGACACAATAAACACATGGGCATGCAAATAGTAATCATGATCTTTTCTAGAGATTATGTGGAGTGTTCATATGTTGTCAACAGATATAGCTTGTTTAATAATGTTATTTTGTAACGGCATGTATTAATTGTTAAAACTTTTAACACTGGTCGATCTGTTTGTGACGGAGCATAATAATTGTGCGGCAAATACGCGGCAGCCAGGCGCAACTATTGAGTATAAATTGAAAAAAGCCCTGCAATTGCAGGGCTTTTGACATATACGCTATCAGCTCCAAACACAATGCTGCCGAGTGTACGGCAATTGATCAGTAGCTGAAATGCAAACTAGGCAAGCTTGGAGAGCAGGGTTTCCTTAATGGAATCAATGCTGCCTTCGCCGTTCAGTTCGATGTACTTGGTCTTACCTTCGCCGGCGAGGTCTTTATAAAAATACGCAGCAGCAAGGGTGCCGTCGGTCGTATTGTAGTAAATGTCGTGGCGCTTGTTGATAGCGGATTCGTCCTGGTCGTCGGAACGGCTGGAAAGGTCGCCGCCACAGACACGGCACACATCACCATTGGGCTTGATGGCGTCGATGAAAATGTTGTTGGGGTGGTTGTTGTTGTTCTTGCAGAGGCGGCGGCCCATGATGCGGTTCTTGGCTACTTCGCGGGGCAGAAGGATTTCCACCACGTAGTCAAGCTTCATGTTTTCTTTCTGCAGGGCGTCCCACAGCTTTTTGGCCTGCACGGTATTACGGGGGAAACCGTCGAGCAACCAGCCCTGCTGACCCTTGGTCTTCAGGGTTTCCAGCACCATGGGGATGGTGATGTCGTCGGGCACGAGGTCGCCGCGATCAATGTAAGCCTTGGCTTTTTTGCCCAGCTCGGTGCCGCCGCCGATGTGTTCACGGAAGATGGCCCCGGATTCAATGTGGGCGAGATTGTACTTCTGCTTGATCAGGTCGCCCTGAGTGCCTTTGCCGCTGCCGTTGGGGCCAAAAATAAGGATGTTCACTGGTACTCTCCTTGCCGGAACCGAGTTAGTTTGTGCAAAAAAGAACACAACAGGCACCCTATCCCCTAAAATAGGCCCTGTCAACGGGTGCTGGGAAGAATGCTCGACATGTTGCGCCCCATGGGCTGCCGCTTATCGAAAGAGCTTCCAGGTACCTTCCACCACGCTGCCCAAAACATCCACAAAGCCCTGGGTGATGCCGCCAATGGTGTTGAGCAGCAGCTTGCCAGCGCCAATTGATGTCTTGCTGTTGTCCAGGCTGCCATAGAGGCGCATGGGGAATTCGGGAAGATTCTTCATATTTACCGTAAAATTGCAATCGAGGGTTTCGTTGTTGAGGTCTACCCAGCCGCCGCCGGTAACTTTGAGGTCTTGTCCTTTGAGATAAAAATCACCACTTTTTACAATGCCCTTGGTGATTGTGCCAGAGCTGCCAGCAGCTTCAAATCGGGTGGGTTTGCCCTTAAGCTGACCGTCTTTATCGCGCGATTGGTAAAAGCCGCTATGTATGCTCGAGCGCCATTTGCCGTTCAAGTGCGCGGGTAGCTGTTTTGGCCCTGTCAGCTCTGCGTCAACCTCTGACGTAAGGCTGGCGCGCCCGCCCAGTGCAACACTGCCGCCCCGATCCTTGCTGGCTGCGGCGAGGTCAAACCCTTCAATGGAAAGGGTATTGGCAAAGCCCACTCCCTTGTTGAAGCGCAATTCGCCATGCGCCGAAATGGGCGAACCGTAAAACTTGCCCCCCTGACTTTCGTACCGCAGGTTGCCGCTGTCCATTTTGACCTTAAGGCGCAGATCCTGAGTGTGCAGTTTCCATAGGGTCAACTGGCCCACATGAACCTCGCCATCGGCAGAAATTGTGCGCATAAAGCGCAGATCCCACAATTTATCTTCCGTTTTTCCTTTTGCGTTGCCGTGTCCGGTCTGCCCGCCAGATTTGGTGTTCAGGTACCGGTCGATATCAAACTGAGGAGTGGAAAGCTTGAAACGCAAGGCCAGTTCTTTACGCCAATCCAGGCTGATGCTGCCGGAAATATCGTTTTGGTCAATCTTGGCGCGAAATCCCGACAGCGCGAGGGAGCTTGTGTCCCCTTTAAATGCCGTGTCCATTTCAATTTTGCGCAAGGGTTGCGGCACGCTCGGGCTGGCGGCGCCAAGCAGACGCAGCGTTTTGGAGCTGTCGGGGACAAAGGCGGAAACTTTGCCTTGCCAGGTCAGGCCGTCCTTACCCATACCTATCTGCGCCGCACCAGAAATATCTGCTCCCAGGGCTCTCATGTGCGCGTCTGTAGCCGAAAGCTGGTTGCGTGCCGCCTGGCAACTGAATTTGCCGGAAATTTGCGCCTGAAGGCCCTCTGGCTGAAAAGATTTTTCGGGGCTGAGGCTCAGGTCGATGGTGCCTGGCAGATTTTGAAAATCCATATTGCCGCCACCTTGACCGTCACCGCTGAACCAAAGTCTGCCGTTGAGCCCCACTTTGGCGTCTATGCCGTCGTCCGCAATAGTGGCAGCCCACTGGCCTTCAAGGCCCAAACGGCCTTGATCCCAGGCTGCCGTGCGCACTTTAAGGCTGACATCGAGCGCTTTAAAGCCCACAGCGCCTGGAGATGCCTTGCCAGTGACATTGTTTGGGGGGCGCAATTGTCCTTTTTCTGCCTTCGCGGTCACGGTGCCGCGCAACTTGCCCAAAAATACATCCAGCTCGCGCCCCTGGCTCATGATATCCACATCGCCGCGCAGTTTGCCGCCGCTAACGGGCATAACCGGGAGATCACGGGCGAGGTTCTCGCCGTTTACGTCACGCATGTGCAGACGGATGGCGTAAGGGGCATCCGGGCTGCCGCCCAGAATGGTGTCGCCCTTGACGCTGCCGCCATACAGAGTGCCGTCTACAATCAGCAATGTGTCTTCGAGGTGCGTGACCGGATCAACCAGCCCCTGCTTGATGACCACCAGGGCGTCATTGATGACAATGGGGCCATAGTTTACGCGGGTTGCAGCCAGCCTGACATTGTAATCAAGCCCAATCTCTCCGGGGACGACAGGCTTGCCAGGCAGGGGGGTTAGCGGCCCGTGCCCATAGCGGGGTTCGGTTGGCTGCACGCCTACAGACTCGGGGATGGCCCGTCCTAGGCTCACAGTTTCGGCCTTAAGGTCAAGCAGCAGCTCCGGCTTGGCCCAACTTGCAACGCCGCCAGAACCCAAAAAGCGGCTGCCAGCGGCGGTGACATCAATATGGGGTACGCGCAGGCCGTTGCCGTCCAATGAAAAATCAAGGGAACCCTGGGTCAGTTCGTCCAGAGCCACCTGAAGGCCGGGCGCGAGGTTACGGGCAAAGCCCAGCCATTCTGTAAGGCTGGCACGATGCAGTTGCAGCCGGCCTTCCACGCTGAACATATCCGGCCCGCCCATGCGTAGCGTGCCGTTTACGCTCACATCGTCCTGCCCAAGGCGCAGCCGCATATTTTCAAGGTTGATACCCTGATCATTCGTGTTGCGTTGAGCCAAGATGCCGGTGAGGTGGGCTGGCAGCAGCACTTCTTCTTTGCGCAGGTCGCCTTCAAGATCGTTGGTCAGGCTCCAGCCATTGGCATCGGCCTTAAGGCCAAGCGTAAAGTTGAGTCGTGCCAGCCAGTTGGGCAAAAATACGGTGCCTTTTGCCGCAAGCTGTGGCGTCTTTGTCAGCGGAGCCGCCAGGTCTGTTTTGCCTTCAACGGCAAAATGCTCAAGCCTCGCCGGCAGCTTGCCTTCTGGCTGGAGAACGGCGGTGGTGCAAAACGCGTTGCCCTGAAGCCGCGTACCCGAGGCGGTTTCAATATCGCATTGCAGACCACTGACCGTCAGGTGCGCTTTATCTGCGCCGTTTATGTCTGCCTCGCCTTGCGAAATTGCAAGCCGGAATCGACCCGGCAACAGGCCATCATCAGCACCACCGGCAAGTTGAGCCAACCATGCTTGCAGGGATGCCTGCATGGACGTTTGCACTTGCGCTGATGCTTGCTCCTGTCCCTTTGTTTGTCCCGCTGCCTGTTCAGGGGATTGCGCGGGTGCGGGAGTGTTCGATGTGGAAGTCGCTGCATTCGCCGTGAGTGTAGCGGGGGCAGATGCCTTATTGTTCACGCCGGGTTTGGATGCAGTAGGTTTGGAATCGGCGCTCTTTGCAGCAGGTGCAGCCTCGGTGGAATCAGCCTGGGATACGCCGGGCTGTGCTTCGCCGGGCTGGACGGCATCAATATTGTCGGGGAATATATAGGGCAGGGTGAGCGCCACGGGGAGTTCGCCCGTGAGACGGGGGCGCAGCAGAGTGATATTGCGGGGTAGCAGTTCACCGCGCAGCAGCGCCAAAAAATCGGGCCGCAACGTAGCGTAGGCAACGGTAAAGCTGAAACCCTTGCCTTCCACGCTGGCATTGCTGACAGCCAGCGACGGCAGCGGCAAAAGGGCCACATTGACCGATTCTACCGTGATGTTCAGCCCGGTGCTGGCGGCTATCTGTTCAATATAATGTTCGGCAAGGGCCTGAGGATTGCGTTGTAAAAGCCAAAAGACCGCCGCCGACAGAGCCGACAGGGTTAGTAAAAGCGCTAGAAAAATGCGCGTGATTAGGCGAAGTCGGCTTGGGTTGAGCGGCATGTGTATTCTCGCGTCTTGACGCCTTGAAGCGTCGAGGCTAGGTTTTGAACCTATTGCAAATCGGGCCTGTTTGCAACCGTCAGGCATGAGATGCCAAGCACTGTACGCGTTTAGCGCAGAACCTCATACTGTATCCGGGGGCACATGCAGCGGCTTTTGTGGATAGGCAGTCCTTTTTTTAGTGACGCCCTTTCTTCCTGCGGCTGGGACGCTGTGGCCCGGCACAATTTTGAACATGCCGCTGTATTTGGCTGGCATGATCTTGTGCGTATTGCGGGTTTTGAGCCGGACGTGCTGGTGGTGGCCGACAAAAGCCGCGCTCCCTTTGTGCTTGGGGTAGAGGATTTTCCGTGTCTTACGGTGTTCTACAGCGTGGATTCTCACATCCATTCGTGGCAACCGTATTACGCGCAGGCATTTGATGTATGTATTGCATCCCTGCGTGATCATTTACCGCGCTTTGCAGGGCCGTACCTGCCGAGGGAAAGGGTGTGGTGGTCTCCGGCTTTTGCCTGGCAGCAAGACGCACCAGAGCCGCAGACTCCCAAGGATATGGACTGCGTTTTTGTGGGCTCTGTCAATGCAGACCTGCCCCAGCGCACGGCATTTCTTGAAAGATTTCGGAAGGGTGTGCCTTCTTTGCAGGTGGTTGGCGGCCCTTATCGCCATCTGTACGCGCGGGCGCGCGTGGTGCTGAATCACTGCGAGCACGGCGACCTGAATTTCAGAGTTTTTGAGGCAATGGGGTGCGGCGGCTGCCTCGTGACGCCCCGTATCGGGCATGGGCTGACGGATATTTTTACCGAGGGCGAGCACCTGCTTTGCTACAGTGCCGATACGGTAGACAGCGGCAGCGCTGCCAATGTAGAAACCGCAGCTGACGAAGCCGTGGCGCAGGTATGTTTTTTGTTGGAGCATCCAGAGATAGCCGCCCGCATGGGCCAGGCTGCATTGGCCTGTATAGACAGCGGACACCGGGCAGTGCATCGTGCGCGGGCATTCAGTGACAGTGCGCGCGACCTGCTGGCCCGTGATCCGCAGTGTGTTGCCCGCCGCAGGGGCAAAGCCGCAGCCATCCGTAAGGATTACCTGCGGCTGCTGTATCTGCACTGGGCCGAGCATTTGCACGGCATGGGGCTGAGCGAAGCCTATCTGGCGGCTGCCAAGGGAGAATTTGGGCTGACTGGGCGGGTATGATCAAAAAAAATGTTGGGACATGCATTCCCAACATCTAAGTGTTTAATATCTGCCGGTTCTGGCTGGAGAAGCCGGAATCCCCACTGCCGGGTCAAAATGCAGATCCAGCGCCGGATCCACGGCTGGTGCGGCGCTTACACTCGGGGCGGCAGGTTCGTCAAAACTCAAATGCAGCAGGGGATCCTGGGCTGGCTGCGGGGCGGGACGGGGCGCAAGATGGGCTGCACCCTTGGTGGAAAGCGCGTTGTCTTCCTGTTCGGCTACGTCCAGCGCATCAAGGCGCGATTCAAGCGAACGCAGCAGCACTCGCATTTGTACGTGCTCTTCGTGCAACGATTTACAGAGTTTTTCCTGGCTGCGCAGCATATGGTACAGTACAGCCAGAATCCCGAAGAAGCACAGAAAAATGAAAAGCATGATGGAAAACATGGCAGGCCTCCAAAAATACGGGCCGGGAAGTCCCGGCCGACAGTTTTTATATACGTTCAACACTTCTTGGGCAAGGAGCTTTTATGGCCGCGCAACACATTGAACCGCATCTTGTAATGGCAGACGAGCGCGGCAATATTTATGATGATCCCGATCTGCTCATGGTCTGTCGGCGGGGTGCCCAGTGGGGGCTGCCGCGCCCGGATGAGCTGATTGCCCTGCCGGAAGAGAGCGAATTTTTTCTGTTGCCAGGCAGACAGGCCGTGGGCCTTGACCCCGAAACCGGGCGCATTGCCCCCCCCGAGGGCGAGGCGCAGCTTGCCGTAGCTGCCTTTGCCGCACCGGGGTACACACTGTCGGCGCATCCCGCCTATGAATGCGAGGACAACGCACCAATGCTGCCCCTGTTTGCCTATGGGGCCGTTGGCTTTGCCAGAGGGCGCTTTTACATCTGCGCCCGCCGTGTAGATACCGAACCGCGTCAGATATTCAGCAATATTTCGCGTGGGCGTATTGAACAGGGCGCGCGTGCCTTGCTGCGGGATTATCCCAAGAATCGTCTTATCCGGCATATTATGGATAACTGCGTGGCGCGTTACGACTGCCCTGCGGCGCGCAATTTTGCCCTGGGGCGCTACGAGGCCCCGTTGCCTTCATCACGGTCATGCAATGCCAGTTGCATTGGCTGTATTTCTGCGCAGGAAAAGGAATCGCCCATCCAGACAACGCCGCAGTGTCGCCTTGCCTTCACGCCCAGCCCGGAAGAGCTGGCGGAGGTCATGCGCATCCACTCCGGGCGCGAGGCTCGCACGCCCATCTACTCCTTTGGGCAGGGCTGCGAGGGCGATCCTCTCATGAATCCTGACCTGCTGGTGGAGAGCGTGCGCCAGTTCCGCACTGGCGGCGGCGTGGGCACTGTCAACTGCAACACCAATGCCTCGCGCACAGATGCCGTAATTCGTCTCGCGGAGGCCGGGCTTACCAGTATGCGTGTGAGCCTGAACAGCGCCCGCAGCGAGCTGTATGATCGTTATTACAGACCCTCGGGATACTGCTTTGACGATGTGCGCGCTTCCATACGCGAGGCCCGCAGCCGGGGTATTTGGGTTTCTCTTAATCTGCTAGTATTTCCTGGTGTTACTGATACGGAGGAAGAGCTGGATGCCCTGGCCCATCTGGTGGGCGAAAATGGCGTAAGTATGATCCAGTGGCGCAACCTCAATATTGATCCCGAGTGGTATTTCAAACTGATGAGTGGGGGCGAGGGGCAGCAAAAACTTGAGCTTTCACCCAGCATGGGGCTGACCTCGTTTATGAAGCGCCTTAAAAAGCTGTGCCCCTGGCTGCGTTACGGCTACTTTAACCCCTATCTTGGTGAAAAGGCAGAACTTACCGCCCCCATGCCGGGCGAATGGAGCATGCCCGCGCCGCGTGCCCGCGAGGGTGCGGCTGTGGCGGATGAGGAGCAGTCAGAAGATTAAGGCTGCGTTCCTGCGCTGCCCCTGTCTGAGCAGCGCAGGAAAAGTCTGTTGTAGCGCTGAGCCCCCGTCGTGGCCTGCCCCAGAACGCTCCGTCGAATTCTTCGCGGAATTCTGCGCGGAAAGCTGTCCAAAATTTTTGGTATAGCACCCTGGCGCGAATTTTACCTGGGACATGGTCCGCTCTTTATCCGGCCCCGCGCAATAAAAAAGACACGATCCTTTGAAATCCCCGCTTAGTTGGCGGGGTTTTCTTTTTTTCTGTTTTGTGACCGTTGTCACAGTTTTTTATGAGTAGTGGTGATGAGGTGGACTTGCAAAAGGCAACCTCGCACTGGCGATTCAGACCCGGCACTGCAAAGGCAGACGCCGTAAAAAAATGAGATGGGTGATGGTTTTCCTTGACAGGGGAGTAGAACATCCCTATCCATTTA
>QKDT01000429.1 GCA_003251995.1 Desulfovibrio desulfuricans | reverse complement strand
AGGCAAAGATTACACCTGTGCGCCCACCCATCAGGCCGCCGAGCATTATTATAATGGCGGAAAGCAGGGCGAGCAGAAGAACGGTCTTGATCTGGCTGGTCATGCATTTTCCTCGCAAGCAGTTTTGTGCGGCAATGCAGCCGCTATCACCCTTTATTATAAGCACTCTGTGGGCGGTGGCAAGCGGGTCTTCTCAAGGGTGACGCGCGCGCCACCACAACTGAAAGACCAACAGCGTCCAAAGGGGCTTGCGCAGATCGGCCCTTCCCGAAACGTGCTCGTCCATCAGGGCGCGCACTGCCTGGTAATTGAAAATGCCCTGTGCCTTGAGCGTGTTTTCGCTCAGTAGGTCTTCCATGAGAGGGCGCATGCGCCCTCGCAGCCACTGGGCCACAGGAATCTGAAAACCACGCTTGTTGCGGTACAGGATTTCATCGGGCAATAATTCAGCAAAAGCCTTTTTAAGCAGCCACTTGCGCTTGAATCCATGCAGTTTTTTGCTGATAGGCAGGCGCGCGGCAAATTCCGCCGCGTCCTTGTCCAAAAATGGCGCGCGAACTTCCAGACTGTGCAGCATGGAGCAGCGATCCACTTTAACCAGAATGTCGTCGAGCATGAACTGGCGGGCGTAGACGTGGAACGCGCGGGCCAGAGGTGATGCGGCGCCTTGGGGCTGCGAGTGTTCATACTGCTCGCGTGTGGGGGCAAACAGCACATCAGGGGCAAGAAAGCCGGGGTGTTGCGCTTTGAAGGCAGAATCAAGAACAGATTCCTGCATGTCGGGCGTAAAGGCCGTGAGCATGGTTTGCACGCGCTGCCAGGCTGGCGCATGGGCAGCCCGCAGAAACGTGGCAACCGCAAGGCGTGGGTTGATATACCCTGCGGATGACGGCAGCAATTGGGCAAGGGGCTCTATAACGCGCTTGCGCAGAGCAGCGGGGGCCGCATTGTACCACTGGGCCACCTTAAAGCCGATGTAGTGCTCGTAGCCAGCCCAAAGCTCGTCCGCGCCGTCACCGCCCAGAGCCACGGTGACCTTTTCGCGCGTAACGCCTGAGAGCAGCCATGTGGGCGCTACCGATGCATCCGCCATGGGCACGTCCATACGGCTGATAATACCGGGCAGAGTGTCGGCGCATTCCTCGGCGGAAAGCACTCGTTCGTGGTGGTCTGTGGCAAAGGCCTTGGCAACAATGCGGGCATAGCGGGATTCGTCGTAGCTGGCCTCGCTAAAGCCGATGGAAAACGTCTTGATGGGCGTGGACGACTGCCGCGCCATGAGCCCAGCCACAATGGAGGAATCAATGCCGCCAGAGAGGAAAACGCCCAACGGCACATCACTGACCATGCGGCGGCGCACTGCCCGCGCAAGCAGAAAGCGAAGCTCCTCGCACAGCTCGTTGTCGTTGCGCTGGTCAGATTCGTCAGGCATGGGCATATCCCAGTAACGGGAGATACTCAGGTTGCCGTCCTGAAGCAGCAGCATGTGCGAGGGGGGCAGGCTTTTCACCTCAGTGTAGACGCTGTGCGGCGTGGGCACATATTCGTAGGCCAGGTAGCGCATAACAGCCTGAGGATCCATGGTCAGGCTCAGGTGGCGCAACTGCTCAAGCCCGGTCAGCTCGGATGAGAAGTATAACCTGCCGTGCTGCACCGTGTAGAAAAACGGTTTTTTGCCAAAGCGGTCGCGGGCGCAGAAAAGACGGCGCTGATGGTTGTCCCACAGGGCAAAGGCAAACATGCCGTCAAATCGGGCCAGGCAGTCCGGCCCCCATATGCGGTAGCCCTCAAGGATGACTTCCGTATCTGAGCTGGTGTGAAATTGTCCCCCAAGGGCGGTCAACTGTTCTTTGAGCTCGGCATAATTGTAGATTTCGCCGTTAAAGGTAACGGTCATCTGACCATCGGCGCTGTGCATGGGCTGCCCGCCGCCAGAAAGGTCGATGATGGAAAGCCGTCTGTGTCCCAGGCAGACTGGGCCGTTGCTCCACTGGCCCTCGCCATCGGGGCCGCGATGGGACATGCGGTCGGTCATGGCCTTGACCCACTGCCCGGCATCGGGAGTGAGTGGCGTGGCGTCAATTTGACAAATACCCGCTATGCCGCACATTTTTGCTTCCAGAGGGTATAATGTTTGATGAAAATATCCGCCAGCCGCTGGTTATTGCGGGTGGGATCGAACATATCCGCCGCCAGGCGTTTGCCGTTACTCGCCAGTTTTTGGGCCAGAAGGGCATCATCCGCCAGGCGTTGCAGGGCGTTTGCCAGAGCTTCAGGATCGTTGGGCGGCACGGCAAGACCCGTCTTGCCATCCTGCACCACCTCGGGCAGAGCGTTGACCGTGGTGCTGACCACCGGCAGGCCATAGGCTAGAGCTTCGATCACCGTATTAGGAATGCCGTCGCGGCGGCCCGACTCGTGTACCACGCAGGGTGCTGCAAAAATGTCGTGCTCCGCAAGAATCTGGGGCAATTCGTTGTGCGAAATAATGCCGGGCAACAGAACCCGATCCTCAAGGTGCAGCTCTTCCCGCAACCGCAGAATTTCTGCTTCCATGCGTCCCAGCCCCATCACAGCACCACCGCCGCCAGCCAGCGTGAGCCGAAAGTTAACGCCATTGTCGCGCAGGATGGCGCAGGCCTTGATCAGCACGTCAAAGCCCTTGGTGACGTCAAACCTACCCAAGGCCAATAGCCGCACGGGGCGATCCATGGGTTGTGCCGCGAGAGGGGTTTGCTCTTGGGTACTGACTGCAAAAGCGGCATTTCGGGCCGCCGTTTCTGGCAGCGGGGGCAGGGTGAGGCTGTTATAGATAAGCTCGACCTTGCCCTTGGCTTGCCCCTGAGCAAAAACTTCAATACGAGTTTTGTCAGCTTCGTTGTTGGCGCG
>QKDT01000436.1 GCA_003251995.1 Desulfovibrio desulfuricans | reverse complement strand
GCGCCGCCCGCCAAGCATGTGCGCCTGCAGATGCTCGCGCCTCTGGCCTGCCGGGCCACACGCGCCTGGTTGATGCTGGCCGCCGCCACCGGGCAGCCCTTGCATATTGCGCCCTGCCTCATGAACGATCCCATTGTGGATTGCGTAAAGATGCTCAACCAGGCTGGCGCGTCGCTAACCCGCGAGGATGAAGGCGTCGCCGCCCGTCCGGCGGCCCCCTTGGGCGCTGCCGACAAGGTCATCCACACTGGCGACAGTGCCTGGAACTTTTTCATGCTGGTGGGCCACTACCTTGGTCGCCCCTCACGCGCCAAGTTTACTGGCGACACCAGCCTGAAACTGGCTGATTTTTCTGCCGTTCGGCACTTTTTGCCCACGCTGGGCGCGCGCCTGGTACACGTAGTGCCCAAGAGCGATGGCTTGCCCGCACGCCTTGAATGCTCCGGCATTCTGCCCGATACGGTCTCGCTGCCCGCTGACGTTCCCGCAGAACTTGCCGAGGGCATTCTGCTTGCCGCGCCTGGCTACGAAAGGGCCATCACCCTTGATCTGGGTTCGCACCCCGACCACAGGCTCATTGTTGCCCGCGTGGTGCCCATTCTGCGCGCGGCTGGTGCCGATGTGCAGACCGAAGGCGCAAAAGTTCGCGTGAACCCTGGCCCCCTCAGCCTGCCCGCACAACCCAAGGCAGGTATGGAGCCGGAACTGGCGCTCTTTCTTTTGGCCCTGCCGCTGGCCCTTGGCGGCGAAGCCCTGCTTGGCGGTCAGTGGCCCGCCCTGCCCGCCGCTGAAGCAGCCTGGGATCTGCTGAAGCAGCTTGGCCTTGACCTGCGCTACGAAGCCGGCAAAAACGGCGGCGAGGTGTGCGCACGCGCGGCTGCTCCCCTGAAACAGTACGCAAATATTGATCTTCCGGCTGGCTTCCCCGCCGCTTGGGCACCGTTGCCGGTGGCCCTTGCCGCTTGCGCGGCCCTGCGCGGCGAAAAAGCCCTTTTGCCCGCTCTGCCCTCTGGAGTGGACAAAACTACGGTGGAAAGTTTTCTTTCTGCAGTGGGTCTGGATTTGGATGAAAACGGCAGATTGTGCAAAAAAGAACAATCAGGCCCCAGAGTCGGCTGGAACGCACCTGATCCGGTGTGGGCAATGGCCCTTGCACTGGCTGCCTGCGCAAGCCCCCATCAAAAGTTGGGCAACCCCGGAATCATGACCGGTCTCTACCCCCCCTTCTGGGCACTGTATAATACGCTGCCCGAACCGGCAGTGCGCCGGGCCGCCGCGCCCGAAGCGCAGGCCGCCGCCCCGAGACGCCGCATCATTACCGGCGCCGTGGCAGTGCCACCGGAATTGAAGGACGAAGACGACTATTAGACGAGATTACACAACAGGCGCTGGCGGCGAAATATTGCCCCCAGCGCCTGTTGTCGTTTGCAATGGACGGCAGCGCTTTAACCAAGAACCGCTGGATGACAACGCCCACCAGCGCAGCCCCTGCTTGCCTTGCCAAGGTTACATAAATTTTTTTGCCTGCCGTGGCGGCGCAATAAAAAACTGCCCCGAGCGGTGCGACCACTCAGGGCAGAATTTCCGTTTTCGCTACCACACCTGCACGCCGCCACTGGCGGCAGAGGGATGGCTGAAGAAAAAATTATTCTTGGGTAAAGCGGAACAGCCTAACGGAAAGGGGCTGTATGCTCTGTCTGCTCATGGCTGAAACAACAAATGCATAGTCTCTGGTCTGTCCGGCAGGCGGGCATGGGCCGCGATAATGGCGGGTCAGGCCACCCTCGGGGATTATTCCGGAGCCGTCATTGTTCCATTCGCCACCGCCAAGGAACAGTTCCTGGGCATCGTTGGCAAATTCCACCAGGCGCACATCGTAATAGTCCGTGCTGCCAGGCGCTTGGGAAACCTGGATTTCTGGCGAAATCCGCGAGCAGCGATGAACTTCGCGCAAGGTAACATTAACGGCCATGCCGTCTGGAATTTCCTGCGTCTCCTTGGAGCCGCAGGCGGGCAGAAGAGCTGCCGCGCACAGTGCCGGAATCAGCGCACGCCGGGCTTTTCCAAAAATTTCAAAACGCATCAGGGCCTCCAAATGACAATTGCTTTATGCAGCTTTTGGAAGCATAACCAATAGTCAGGTCGAATACAACAACCACTGGGAGCAGTATATGTCCATTCTTGCAGACAGCGTTTCGGGGTATCTTGAACACTCTTCATGGATCCGCCGCATGTTTGAAGCGGGGGGCCAGCTTAAAGCCCGCTTTGGCGCGGACAATGTTTATGATTTCAGCTTGGGCAACCCCGACCTGCCAGCACCTCCCGCCGTTGTGGATGGTTTGCGTTCCTTTGCAGAACACGCTGGTGAGCCCTTTGCCTTTGGCTATATGCCCAATGGCGGCTTTGCCTGGGCGCGTGAAAAACTGGCGGCCCACCTCAGCAAGGAGCAGGGCGTTGAACTGACCGCCAATGATGTGCTGCTGGGCTGCGGCGCGGCGGGCGTGATGAACGCTTTTTTGCGCGCAGTCATCAATCCCGGCGAAGAAATGCTGGGTATTGCCCCCTATTTTGTTGAATACGGATTTTACGTAGCCAACCACGGCGGCACATTCCGTGCGGTCATGAGCAAGCCCGAGACTTTTGCGCCCGACATTGAAGCGCTTGAAGAAGCCATCAGCCCCAAGACGCGGGTCGTGCTCATCAACTCGCCCAATAACCCCACCGGCGTGATTTACAGCCGCAAAGACCTTAAAGCGCTGACCGAACTGCTGGAAAACAAGAGCCAGGAATACGGCAAACCCATCTGGCTTATTGCTGACGAGCCCTACCGTTTTCTGGCCTATGACGGCGCGGAAGTGCCTTCAGTGCTGCCGCTCTATCCGTACGCCGTTG
>QKDT01000113.1 GCA_003251995.1 Desulfovibrio desulfuricans | reverse complement strand
CAGACGTAACAGTTTGAAAACACAGATCGAAAGTATGGAGCGAGAAAAGGCATCCGCAAAGGGCGCAGACCTTGAAAAGCTCAAGCATATATTGGATACTGCCCAACGAGGACTTGTGATGCTGGATACCAGCATTGAAAAATCCCTCACCTTCTACCGCAGCAAGGTGGAAGAAAGCGCGTTGCTTGCTCCGGAAGTGCTGTCTGCCGCGTACGATTCCCTGCTTAAGGATTTCAGCGGCGATGACCCCTTCAATCAGAACATGCATCGAAACCTTGAACTGTATCGGCTCCACGTAGACGCGATCCGCAAAAACAAGACTGTGTCGCGAGAGGCCATGCAGAAAGCAATTCTTGAACGCCGTTTTCAGTAGAAAAGGAGAGAATCAATGTCTGACAAAATGCGCATTGGCTGGATTGGCACTGGTGTGATGGGCCTTTCAATGGCAGGTCACCTTCAGGCAGCCGGTTGGCCGTTGACCGTATATAACCGTACCAAGGCTAAAACCGAACCTCTGCTTGCCAAGGGCGCCAAGTGGGCCGATACCCCCCGTGCCGTGGCAGAAGCCTCTGACGTGGTGTTTACCATTGTGGGCTACCCCCACGATGTGGAAGAAGTCACCCTGGGCGAAAACGGCGTGCTGCGCGGCCTCGCGGCTGGCGGCATTGTGTGCGACATGAGCACCTCCAGCCCCGTGCTGGCTGAGCGTATTGCAGCTGCCGCCAGGCAGCAGGGCTGCGAATCGCTGGATGCCCCCGTGACCGGTGGCGATGTGGGCGCGCGCGATGCCAAGCTCTCCATCTTTGTGGGCGGCGACGAGGCCTCTTACAACAAGCTGCTGCCCTGCTTCAACAAGATGGGCACCAACATTCTGCACTGCGGTGGCGCTGGCTTTGGTCAGAAGGGCAAGCTTGCCAATCAGGCCGCTATTGCCGGCGTGATGATCAGCACCTGCGAATCCTTCCTTTTTGCGCAGGAAGCTGGCCTGGACGTTGCCAAGTGGATGGAACTGGTGGTTGCGGGTTCTGGCGGCAGCTTTGCCATGAATACCCTTGGTCGCCGTATGCTCAAGGGCGACTTTGCCCCCGGCTTCTTCATCGACCATTTCATTAAGGATCTGGGCCTCTGCCTTGACGAATGCCGCCGCATGAAGCTTGTGCTGCCCGGCATTACCCTGGCTGACCAGCTTTATCGCATCATGCAGGCCAAGGGCCAGGGCAGCAAGGGCACCCAGGCTCTGGTGGAATGCCTTGCCGAACTTTCGGCAAAAGACTGGCGCGCCTGCTGCAAGTAGTTGATCTTTTTGGGCCTGTAGCGGCCCTTATGCCTGCCCGGCTGCATGGTCGGGCGGGCATAACTGCTTTTTTATTTTGAGCTATCTGCAAGCCGCAGCGATTCTAGGATGTTTGTCCGTAGCCCCCTTTGTTTTATGAGATAAGCAGCCTATTGCCTTACAGTCAGCTTGTACCGCTGAATATTGAAAATCTACGCAGAGCAGACACCTATTCGCAATGGTGATTTGCTCTTGTGCATGACGAGCCTGCGCCCGGCATTTTCGGGCAACCGTAAACAGGAGATCCGCCATGCCTTCCGCTTCTCCCGGCAGTCCGTTGGATGACCCTGCCCTGGAGCAGTATCGCCCCTTCATTCAACGCCGTACCAGAGCCTACCAGGCAGAACTTGAGCGCATACGCACCCATTACGGTTCGTTGCGCGCATACGCTGGTCAGCATCTTGCGCTGGGCGCGCACCGCATTTCTACGCCTGCTGGGCCAATCTGGCGCTGGCGCGAATACATGCCCAATGCCGAGAGCCTGTGGCTGACCACAGACAAGCTCAACTTTCAGCGTCACGCCAAATATCGCTTTGAACGCGGCGCGGACGGCATATTTGAACTGGAGCTGCCGCGCGATGCCCTGCAACACGGCTCGTATGTGGAGCTGCGGATTATTCCAGAGCAAGTGCCGGACGCACGGCACCCAGACAATGCGCTCAAGCGAGTGCCAGCCTTTGCAAACTGGGTGGAGCAAAACGCCGCATTGCCAGAGCAGTGGTGCGCACGGCTATGGCTGCCGGACGAGCCCTACCGCTTCAAACATCGCCGCCCTGCCCGTCTGGCATTTCCCCGAATTTATGAGGCCCACGTGGGCATGGCCCAATCCGCGCAGAGCCACAAGGGCGACAGTGTGGGCAGCTACGCCGCCTTTAGTCGCGACATCCTGCCCCGCATCAAGGCTTGTGGATACACCGTGGTGCAGCTCATGGGCATACTTGAGCACCCGCTGTACAAATCTTTTGGCTATCAGGTGAGCAGCTATTTTGCGCCTTCATCCCGTTATGGCACGCCAGATGGCTTTAAAGAGCTTGTGGATACCGCGCACGGCCTGGGGCTGGGGGTGCTTCTGGATGTTCCCCACGGGCACGCCAGCGCCAATACAGAGCAAGGCTTGGCGCAATACGATGGCAGCAGATATTTTTTTACAGCGCAGCAAAACCAGTGGGGCACGCCTTCGTTCGATTTCAGTCAGGAGGCGACGCGGCGCTTTTTGCTCTCAAACTGCCGCTACTGGATGGAAGAATTTCGCGTGGACGGCTTCCGCTTTGATGCCGTGGGCAACATGATCTATCAGGATTTTGGCGAGGATGATGACTTTGCCCATGTGGGGCGCTGTTTTTACGGCAAAAACGGCTTGCCCCGCGCGGATGTGGATGGTGAACTGTATTTGAACCTTGCCAACGCCCTCATTCACGAGATCGCCCCTGCCGCCACAACCATTGCTGAGGAGTTTTCTGGCATGCCGGGGCTGACCTGCCCGCCGGAGCAAGGCGGCCTTGGCTTTGATTATCGCTTTGCCATGGGGATCCCTGATTATTGGGCCAAATGCATTGAAGAGCC
>QKDT01000122.1 GCA_003251995.1 Desulfovibrio desulfuricans | reverse complement strand
AGGTGAATCCATCCCCGTACCCATCGGGCCTGGCGACAAACTGGCGGCGGGCAGCGTAAACGGCGAGGGTTCGTTGACCTTTGTAGCCGAAGCCGTAGGCGGCAATACTCGCCTTGCCCGCATTATCAGGCTGGTGCGCGAGGCGCAGGGCAGCAAGGCTCCCATCGCCAGATTGGCGGACAGGGTGAGTTTTTATTTTGTGCCCGCTGTTATGGGTATTGCCCTGCTTGCCGCCCTTGCATGGTTTGTATTCAGTGCAGAGCCCATCACAACCCCGCTGAAGGTCTTTGTGGCAGTGCTGGTCATGGCTTGCCCCTGCGCCATGGGGCTTGCAACGCCCATGTCCATCATGGTGGGCACGGGGCGCGGTGCGCAGCTTGGCGTGCTGATCAAAAACGGCGCAGCGCTGGAGCAGGCGGGGCATATCAGTGTGCTTGCCGTGGATAAAACCGGCACGCTCACCACAGGCAAGCCCGTACTGACAAGTGTGTCCCTGCTGGATTGTCCAGCCGGGGTGGACGAAAACACGTTGCTGGGCATGGCTGCCGCCCTGGAGGCACGCTCGGAGCATCCGCTGGCCCTGGCTCTGGTGGGCGCAGCCAGGGAGCGCGATCTTCCCTCCCTGCCAGTAGATGATGTGCAGGTGGCACCGGGCATGGGTATTTCTGGGCGGGTAACATTTAACGGCGCGGATTACGGCCTGGCGGTGGGCAACAGAACCTTTATGACCGAGCGCGGGCTGACCGTGCCTGATGGAGCGCTGCAAAAACTGGCAGAACTGGCCCAGGCTGGGCAAACGCCGCTGTTGCTGGCTCTTGAAAGCAACGGCAGCACGAGCCTTACGGGTATTTTGGCCCTGGCGGACGCCCTTCGGCCCGAGTCAGCCTCTGTGGTGGCGGCATTGCGTGGTATGGGCGTGCGGGTGGTTATGCTGACAGGCGATAACGAGCGCACCGCCAAGGCTGTGGCGCAGCAGGCGGGCGTTGACGAGGTCGCCGCAGGGCTGCTGCCCGCAGACAAGGCTGCCCATGTGCGACGCCTTCAGGATGAAGGGCATGTGGTGGGCATGGTGGGCGACGGCATCAACGATGCTCCCGCTCTGGCTGCCGCCAATGTTGGCATGGCTGTTGGTACCGGTGTGGATGTGAGCGCCGAAGCAGGCGACATCGTGCTGATGCGCGATGGCATGGAGGCCGTGCTGACGGCCCTGGCACTCTCGCGGGCCACCATGCGCAATATCCGCCAGAATCTTTTTTGGGCCTTTGGCTACAATGTTCTTGGCTTGCCCGTGGCGGCAGGGTTGTTGCACATTTTTGGCGGCCCCATGCTTTCTCCCATGCTGGCGGGCACAGCCATGGCACTTTCGTCAGTTTCTGTTGTAACCAACGCCTTACGGCTGCGTTTTTTCAAAATTTCCAGATAGACAGGTATTCTCCCAGGCATTGCAGATCGGCTGCCGGGGGTATACACCACACATTCATGCGGTTGCGTTCCATCAGGGACGCAGCCGTTTTTTCTGCAGCAACAGTGCTAGCAAAGGTCACCGTGCCATGCCCCACACGGCTGCCTGGCGGCAATGATTAGCGTACAGCCCTGGTCGAGGCTATTTGCAAATGGAATGTTGCTTCCGTCTGCACAAGGATGTGCCATGATTCCTGTTTATTACTGGCTTCCAGCCGTGGGCTGTCTGGGGATGGGCTTTATGTTTCTGAATGTGTCGGCTGTAGCCGAGCAATTCAGAGATCTCTTCAGCCTCAACTATGCCGGCCTTGGCGTTTTTTTGAGCGCGCCTTTTTGGGCGCACACTCTGGTGCAGGTTCCCGCTGGCCTTGTGGTGGACAGGCTGGGTACGTTGCGTGCGCTGGTGCTTTCATGCCTGCTGTGTGCGGCTGGCAGCTTTGTGCCCATGTTCGCGCCGCAAAGTCTGTTTTTGGCAGTGTGCATGCGTATGCTTATCGGGCTGGCTACGGGCTTGCTGTTTCTGTCGGTGGTCTCCGCGGTCAAAGCCTTATGTCCACCGGCTTTTATGAGCAGAGCGCAAGGCTTGCAGGGCGCCGCCTTCAGTCTTGGTACCATGATTCCTTTTGTGGTGCTGCCCTGTTTTGGCGACAATGGTTGGATTGCGGCCTATATTCTGGGCGGCGTATTGCCAGTGATTTTGCTGATTTCTCTTCTGTTTGTGCCCCTTGCCCCTCTGCGGCGGGAACCGGCGGTGCAAGTGGAATCTGCGGGCAACTTGCTGCACGTACTGGGAAAAGTGGCTCGTAACCGGCGGCTGTGGTTCATTGGCTGCTGCCACGGATTTTCTTTTGGCACCATAACCGCATTGGGCAACTGGCTCTCGGTTATGCTGGCTGACAGCGCCAGGGCAGGGGGGGCAGCCGCAAGCAATGCCGAGGCCTGGGCCTTGCCTACCAGCCTTGTGCTGCTGGCAGGAACTGTGGCCCGGGTCGCAGGCGGAGAACTTGGTCGCACTTTGCCCAAGCAAAAACTTCTTGTGGGCCTGGTGCTGGGCATCGGAATTTTTTATCTGTCGCTGGCCCTGGCGGGCAATACATGGGTGTTGCTGGCTTTTGCCTTTGCGCTGGCCCTTTGCTGCGGGGGCACCTATTCTTCTGTTTTTACCATGACCATTGAAGCCGCCGGGGCAACCCACACCGCCACAGGCATTGGCTTTATGTCCATGTTGGCAAACTGCGTTAACGTGGCCCTTATCCTGCTGCTGGGCGTGGTGCGCGAATACGCGGGCGGATTTGCTCCGGCTCTCGCTGTTTGCGGCCTGTGTACCCTTGCCCTGGTGCTGGTGGGGCGCAAGATTGACTGGAATTGCGGCAAAAATTGACAAAAAAGCCCGCGCTGTGGCGGGCTTTTTTTGTCTGTCTATTGACGGTGTGACCTGATGCG
>QKDT01000064.1 GCA_003251995.1 Desulfovibrio desulfuricans | reverse complement strand
GATTGTACGCAGCCCTTGAACAAAGACGTAACACCGTTTTGCCGCTTAAGCGGGCCGTGCCTGCTGAAAATTAATGAATACGCCGACGCCGAGATATCCTTTCTTTCTTTGCGCCGCCTGTGGAGGACGACGTGACCCAGTTTTACGGAAAAACAAAAATCTGCTATGGCCCCTATGCGCTGGAAACCCTGGAATCTTTTCCGGCAAGCCACGCCTTTGTGGTAACAGACCCTTTTATGGTCAAAAGCGGATTTGCCGACCAGGCCGTGAGCCATCTCAAACGCAAGGGCATTGCGCATACCCTTTTTTCGGGTGTTGAGCCAGACCCTTCTTTGCAAGCCGTGGTGGAAGCCACACGCCTGTTTTTGGGCAGCAATGCTGACATGATAGTTGCCATTGGCGGTGGATCTGCCATTGATATGGCAAAAGCCATCTCCTATTTTGGGCATAAGGCCGACAGCAACAGAAAGACCACGCTTGTCGCCATCCCCACCACCAGCGGAACCGGCTCGGAAGTAACTTCCATCGCGGTTGTTACCGACAAGGTCAATTCGGTAAAAATTCCGCTGAATGACGAAATGCTCATCCCCGATGCCGCCATTCTTGATGCCCGCTTTACGCGCACGGTTCCCCCGCACGTTACTGCCTCCACGGGCATGGACGTGCTGACCCATGCTATCGAGGCCTATACTTCGCGCTACAGCAACGTATTTACCGCCATTTACGCCGAGCAGGCCATCCGCAATGTCTTTACCTATCTTAAGCGTGCCTATGACCATGGCGATGACATGACCGCGCGCGACAACATGCTGATTGGTTCGTGCATGGCGGGGCTGGCTTTTACCAACAGCGGCCTGGGTATTACCCACAGCATGGCGCACAGCCTTGGCGGCCTGTTCCACATTCCGCACGGCCTCGCCAATGCGGTTTTGCTGCCCTTTGTCATTGGCTTCAACAGCTTTGATGCTGGCGTAAAGTATTGCGAAATCGCCGCCTTTGTGGGTCTTGAAACGGCCTCGGTCGAAGAAGGCACGCGCAATCTGATCAATGCCGTGCGCGACCTCAATTCTTCCATGAAAATCCCTTCAAGGGTTCGCGAACTCAAGGTGGATGAGCAGGTATACCGCCAGAGCCTCGATTCCATGGCTGCCAATGCCCTGGAAGATATCTGCACCAGCAGCAACCCGCGCATGCCCTCGCACGATGACATTGTTACCCTGCTGGAACAGGCCTGGTAGCACCCCCTCATACCCGCAGACAGAAAAAGGAGTTGCCCGAAAGGACAGCTCCTTTTTCCGTGCGCTATTGCATAAGGATTGCGCTCAAAGAGGCATGCATTTGCAAATTAGTATGAGGGCAACAACGGTAAAAAATCTGCCCGGCAACCCTGGGGAACCCCGACCTCTCAAATGCAATATCCAAGCTCCCCCGTCGGCTGCTTTCACAAAAGCTGCGGGGGGTGGGCTGTATCCGTCAATAAAGGCCCATATTAGGATTCTGCCCTGCCGGCAAAGGTTCGCCAGCAAAGTTTGTGGTAAACTCGGTGGGAACACCCGCGCCTAGCAGCGGGGAATCCTGCCCTGGCCTGAACGAAGTTTTACCGCCAACCGGGCCTGTTTCTGACGGGCAACGGTATGTCCACGGCCCCGTAGATTCGCATTGTTCTTTGACGATAGCGCCTATCTCTGCCAAACCCGCCGTCTTGATTGAAGCGTTTTCATGCAGCACTTCAAACAGGTCAATCCACTGGTTTGCCGTCCATTCGTTGGTTCCGTGGCTGTACAGGCCCATGATGGAGCCGTTGTATTTCAGGTAATCCATGTAAAGACGGAGCATCTCCTTGAGCTTGGGAGTAGGCGTGCCGATGAGAAGATTTTTCAGCGAGATGCTATACAAGGCTGAAAGATCAACACTTTCTGAGGCAGAAGGGAAATGCTGCGGCATATGGCTACGTGCAACCTGAAAACCCGTTGCTTGCATGGCCTGACGGATGTTTGCGTTGGTTTCGTTATAGGGGCACACAAATGCCGTGCATTTCTGCTGCATGGCCTTATACTCACGCAAACCCTGCTCAATCTTGCGGCGCGACTCTGAGAGCATGTAAAACATGTAAGCCTTGGTATCCATAACCAGCTCTGCATTGTGCCGCGCAAAAAAGATATCCTGTTGCACTGGGGCAAGAAGATAGGCGGGAATTTTCTCGTGGCTCAGGCTCACAAGCTCCGCTCTCAGGCCTTTTTCCTGCAACAGGCGCACCAGCCCCCCCATGCTGAGGTACGGCTGGGCTGTAAGGTCAACAGAGCATATCTCCTTGCCGTCCACGAGCACGCGGAGCTGCTCTGCTTTATCAATGGAAAGTAAGGCAGAAACGCCGCCAGGGGCAAACCAGCCCACGCGCACAACCTCCCCAGAGGTAATGCTTGCATGCACCGCTCCATGCGAGGCAACCTCAAAGCCCTCGTTTACTTCCGGGATAATCATCTTCCAGTATTGAGGCGTAAGCGCGTCTGAATTCAGGGCAAGGGATATCTTCAGGCCGAGCCTTTTTGCCGCCGGTACGAGCGATCGCCAGATGGGCGCATTGACAGTGTCGTCCACACAGAGGTTTATCAGGGAGTTTCGCCCACCTTCAAAACGGGGAGACGCCGTAATGGAGTTGACTGCGGTTATTTCTCGCTGCTGTTCAAGCGGCCTTGCCAGCCACTTCATAAAATTGCCGGGGGCTGGAGCATACAGGCAATTTTCAACGCGTACCTTGGGTGCTGATGCAGACTGTAAAAACAGGCTGGGCTCCGAGCCAAGAAAGAATACGCTGTTGACGGCGCTTACCTGTGCGCTAACCCCTGTCTGACGCATGGTGATATAACGGCAGGCAGAAAAAAGACAATTCACAAAGCGCACATCCTGATC
>QKDT01000219.1 GCA_003251995.1 Desulfovibrio desulfuricans | reverse complement strand
AACCGTCATAATCCTTGCCGCGGGCATGGCCTCGCGCATGGGCGCAACCAAGGCCCTGCTTGCGCTGTCCCTTTTGCCCAATGGCGGGCACTGTTCTGCTCTTGAGGGGCTAGTGAAGCTATACCGCCACATGAACGTGGAACCAGTGCTGGTTGTCAGCGGCTTTCATGGCGATGAAGTGGAAGTTGAAGCCATGGCGCTGGGGCTGGTTGCGGTTCGTAATCCAGATCCCCGGCAGGGCATGTTTTCATCAGTGCGTGCGGGTGTTGAGGCCTTGGTGCAAAGCGGATTTGAGGGCGGCTTTTTTGTGCAGCCCGTGGATGTACCGCTGGTGCGGCCCATGACCATTCAGGCCGTGATCGAGGCTGCGATGCAGGAAGAGGCCGACCGCGTAGCTGCGCTGGCGGTAAGCGGAAAGGCCGCGCCCATGCCGGTGCTGGTGCCTGCCTTTGATGGGCAGGAGGGCCATCCTCCGTTGATTCCCATGTCTCTGGCCCAACATATTATGGCTCATGATGGGCAAGACGGTCTGCGCGGAGCCTTGGAAGGGATGCCCTTGCGGCATGTGCCGGTAGCCGACGCCATGATTCTGGAAGACATGGACACGCCAGATGATTATGCCCGGCTGCGGGTGCTGGCGCAGGAGCGGCAATTGCTGTCGCCCATGGAGGCTGAGTGCCTGCTGCGTATGTGCAATGTGCCAGAAAAAGGCTTGCGCCATGCGCGGGCTGTGGGGGCGGTGGCCTGCTGCCTTGCCGAGGCCCTGGCGCATGCGCGCGAGGCCGCCGGGTATGATGCCGGGGTCGATCCCCGTTTGGCGCTGGCAGGTGGTTTACTGCACGATATCTGCAAGGGGCAGCCCAAACACGAGGCTGCGGCAGGGGAATTTTTGCGGCGGCTGGAGCTGCCGAACATGGCGCGGCTGGTGCAGGATCACCGCGACCTCTCATTGCCGGAAGACGAGCCGGTTACAGAACGAGAGCTGGTCTATCTGGCGGACAAATATTGTTACGGCGGCAGCTTTGTGCCGGTGCAACGGCGTTTTGCTCTCAAGCTGGAGGCCTATGCGCAGGATGCCCCGGCCTGCGAGGCCATATTGGGGCGGTTAGCGCGAGTTAAAGCGCTGGAAGAACGCCTTGCCCGCGAGATTGGCAGAAAGCCCGCGCTGGTGGCGGAACACGCTCTTGTGCGCAATTGCAACGCAGGGCGGGGCAAGACTCCCCCGAGTACAGTCGCATGAGGGGAATATGGCTGGTGCGGCACGGTTGCCTGCCACCTAATCCGGAGCGTCGCATGGTTGGCGCACGGGATATCCCTTTAAGTGATGCGGGGCGGGAGCAAATACACCTCTTGGCGCGGCAGTTTATGCCCACGGTGCAGGATGGGCTGTGCGCGGTTGTTTGTTCTGATTTGCAACGCTGTCGCGAAACTGCGGCTATCCTGCTTGAAGCATTGCCTCAGAATGCCGTGCCCCTGCACGTGGAACCAGGCCTGCGTGAAATCCATCTTGGCCTCTGGCAGGGCATGACCAAGGCGGAAATTGAGCAAACCTGGCCCGGTGCGTATGCAGCGCGCGGGCAGGATATGGCGCATTTTTGTCCCCCGCAGGGGGAGAGCTTCATGCAAGCGCAGCGCCGCGCATTGGCAGCAGTTGCACGCTGGCGCAGGCGCTACCCCGATGGGATTCTTCTGATGGTTTCGCACGCCGGAGTGCTGGGCAGCTTGCTGGCCCATTACCTCGCTCTGCCGCTCAAAGAGGTGTTGCGCATACCGCAGCACTACGGATGTCAAGCCTTTGTGCCCGAATGGTAGGGGGTAGCAATAGCTGGGGGCAGGCGCAGTGCCGCAGTCGGCGCATAGGCAGATAGCGGGATTTTTTTTACGTCAGATCCAGGCCGTGGGGTTGTACACGCGGATATGCAGCTTGATATAACGGTCTGTCAGCACCTCTGCTGGCAGGTTCAGGGCGATATGCTCCTGCTCGTGCTGGCTGAATTTTGCCAGCCAGTCAGCAGCTTCGCGCCCCAGTTCCGCCATGCGCGCCATTGGGGTAAAAAGCGCCGCCGGGCATATCTGGTAGAGGTACAGCTCGCCCGCATTCAGCACAAAGGGAAAAAGCCCGCAGGCCACAGGCCGCTCGGGCCGGGGCAAGCGGCATCCTTGGCTGGTACAGGAGCGGCAACCCCTACCGTCCATAAAGGCCGTGTCCTTATTGAGCAGATAAAAATCGTTGGCAAGGCCGGGGCGCAATTGTTCGGGCAGCAGACCCATGGGAAAAAGCTCGTTGGAATCCTGCGGGCCGCAGCAATAACGGCAGTCACGGCAATACCCGTTTTGCAGCCAGCCTTCACGCCAGCTAACAGTGCGCCGACGGGGAAAAACCTTTTGCCAGTGTGCCAGATAATCCCAAAAAACCTTGCTCATACGTTCTCCTGAAAGCGTCAGTTCAACAGTGCATCAGCTTGTATGCAGCAGAATCATACCGCAGATAAGCAGGGCAATGCCCGCAAATGCACTCATATTGAGTCTTTGGCGCAGCAGCAGCCACCCCCCAAGCGAGGTGCCCAGCACGCCAAAACCGCCCCACATGGCATACGCCACGGCCAAATCCATATGCCGAACTGCCAGTGAAAGGCAATAGAAGGCCAGCCCCACCAGCGCCAGGGCCAGCATGCCCACTGCCCGGCGGCGAAAGCTGTCAGAGCGCACAAGCAACATGTTGGCGGTCACGTCCAGTGAGGCAGCCAGCAAGACAAGCGGCAGGGCAGCGTTGTGGAACAGGTTTGAAATATCCATCATCTGCTCCCCCCTGCAACCTCGTCCCCGTTATTTATCAATACATCACGCGCCAGAGGACGATTGGCGGGGGACAGCGTGGGGCGTGGCTTTGCCGGGCCTGTCAGAAAGATATGAT
>QKDT01000089.1 GCA_003251995.1 Desulfovibrio desulfuricans | reverse complement strand
GCCAAGATTTGCAACGGTGGGAGCGCCTCCCTTGCCGGTAAACAGATTGAGGTGGTCGGCATGGAACAAAACCTTGCCGTCACCCATTTTTTCCGTACCCAGCAATGCACCGTAGGCGACATCACCGCACAGGCGGGCGCAGGCCTCGCCATACAGGCGCGGGGTTTGCGTGAGCGCGCCAAGGTCGTCATTGATAATGGCCTGACGGCTGATGGAAAGCTTACTACCGAAAGTTTCGACCTTGAATTTTTCGGCGTTTTCAGCCAGACGACCCTCGGAATATTCGCCGTTTTCCGGGATCTTTTTCATTTCCACGTCGCCCTCAAAACCCACGGCCTTGCTTTCCTTGAAGTCAACAGCCGTTCCGGTTTCCGCAAATTCCTTCCACGTTTCCGGCGCAGCCTCGTAGGCGTCCATGAGGGTGCGACGGCTGGTTTCAATCAGCAGGTCCGGGAGGTCGGTTGTGGTGAGGGCACGACCAACAATGGCGCGAATATCGCCGCGCATGTCACCGCCAGCACGCAGCACCATTTCGCGCGCCATATCGCGCAGGCCAAAACCGCGCAGTTCCTCGGCACCGGGGGCGGGCTTTTCAACTGCGATACCCGCCCGCATGAACAGGGCGTCCTGAATGGCGGCGCGCGTTTTTTCAAGTTCGGTCGCGCCGGATGAGGCGTGGAAACCGGGGCCGCTGCCCTTGCGTTGCTGCAACATGTCGTACACCTGCGCTTTTGCCGAGGTCAGAGTGGCCCCGGATTCAATGAGTTTGTTTTCCTGCTCGGCGTTCAGGCCGTGGGCCGTGCACATTTCGCGAATGCCGGTAATGCGCGAGCGCTCCGCCATCTGCACCATGGCGGTGCGAGTTTGCGGATTCTGCAGGGCGCGCAGAATGCCCGCGCGGGTCATGGCGCGCTTGCCCTTGGTGCCTTCGGCGGGATCTTCGGGGTCTGCTCTGCCTTCGGCGGGATCTTCGGCGGGGTCCGCGCCGTCGACCGTGACGCCATTTTCGTTGAGGACTTCCAGAAGCTGATCCACCAGGGCATCGCCGTCCACGGGATCACCTTCGACGGGAGGCAGTTCTTTTTCCTGTTCCTGCTGGGGATCCTGCGCGGGGTCTTCCTCGGTTACGCCGAGGGCGCGCAGGAGTTTACGCAAAAAGGCGCGCAAGCCTTCTTTGTCGTCCTGCCCCTGCGGGGCGTTTTTGCTCTTCTTGCCCATGGTACGCTCCTTGCCCGCTTGCGGGGCGGGCGCTGATTTGTTGGGGGCCAGTTTGGCCCGAACTTTTGCCTTGCTGTCTGCACCAATGGGGCAGAGCGACAATTCAAACAGCCGCCATTGCGTGGTTACGCGCAGGGGGCCTTCAAACATGCGGCCCTCAATTTCGGCGGTCTGATTTTCCTTAACTTCCTGATATGCAATAACTTCGTAACCTATGGAAACATCGGTTACGTGCCCCTCCATGACCTTTTGGAAAGGCTTTTCGCCGTCCTCGGTGGAGGAAAACACGTTTTTGCCCGCGAGCTGCGGCCCGTCAGGCCCTTGCTCCACACGAATATCGCGGAATGAGCCGAGTACATCTGCCACCCGGTCGCGGTTGTGCGAGTCCAAAAGGGGAACACGCCCAGCCGGGGGGATCTGGCAACCGCTCATCAGCAGCACCTCGCGCACCGGACGCCACGCCTCCCAGTCCATAACAATGGCGGGATCCTCGGTGCTCGCCACAACCTCTACGGAGCGCTCCGCCTCGTTGAGCGTGGCAGGGCGTCCCGTTGTTGCGTCCATGCGCAGCGAGAGCACGCGGCTGGTGCGGATGAAATTAGGCATATGTGGGGTCCTCCTTGTCGGGATCTGTGAGCTGCTCGACAACTCCGAGTTTGGCAGGATTGTTTGCCATGGACGTGCTGACGCCGCCCGTGGTTGCGTCAACCCCGTACTGGGCGCACAAGGCTTCCCAGGCGGCGCGCTGGGCTACAATTTCCTCCGGGTCCTCACCCCTGCCCAGGATTACCGACTGCGGCGATTTGATGCCCGACTGAATGGCGTCAATGTCGGCTTTGCCGTCGCGCAGCGGGTCAACGCTGGGCATACCGGCGGGGATCCACATCGCCTTGCGGAAACGGTCACGGTTAAGCCAGTAGCCTTTGAGATAGTCTTGCGTCAGGGCTTCATAATCGAGCCAACGGGAAAAAATAGGGCGGATAAAATGCTGCTCGTTGCGGAACTGGTGCGGCACCAGAAACATGGAAAAATCGTTACGGCTGGCCTTGCTGGTGCTGTAATTGATGCTGGTGTAGTCGCCGGATAGGATCTCGTAGGGCAGGTCAACCGTGATGGCGACCATGCGCAGCACAAAGCGCGTGAACCTGTCAAAACTGTCACCGGGGCGCTGGGTTGGCGGGGCAAACGTCATGTCCTCGCCCTCGTTGAGGTATTCAAGGATGGCGTTTTCAACATCCTCAATATCCTCGCGCCGCGCGATGCCGCCGCCTGCACCGGGGGGCAGCCCGCCGCGCAGGGCCTGCGACATTTCAGGATTGCCGCTCTTGATAAACCCCAGCCATTTTGCCGCCATTTTTGCGGAGTCAATCTCCGCGCCGGTATAGTCGCCCATATCCCGAGCCAGCAGAACGGCAGGCGCAAACGGCGTTACGCCGCGCAACTGACCTGGGCGCAGGGGCTGGAAACCGTGAATGACATTGGCGGCAGGCTCGCGCCACGTGCGCAGCGCGTGCTCCCACGCAAAAACGGTTTGAAAATGGTAGGCCACCGGCTCGCCGGTAAAAACGTCGTACTCCACGCCCTGGGCAATATCGGTGTCCGGCTCCTGCCCCTCGGTGCGCCACGCAGAGAGATTTTCCGGCTCATAGAGCTGCACCGCCAAAGGGTGGCGCGAGCGGTCGCGCGGCGTGGCGAAACGCGCCACAAACTCGCCGCACTCGCATTCCTGCCGTTTGGCAAGAGACTGCAATTCATAAAAATGTAGTTTGCCCGCAACGTCGGCCTTTTCCATCCAAATGCGGAACCGCTCCTCAATTTTGCGGCGCACTGCCATATCGGGGGTGCCATCGGGCAGGGTTGCCAGACTCTGAAAGCGCGAACCCCGACCGACCGTAAAAGCCACGATACCATTAACCGCGCGTGTGAACGGAGGGAAATTGCGGATCAGGTCGCGCACGCGGGCGCGCATGCGCGGATTAGCCGTGGAGATGAGCTGGTTAAAATCGGTCTGCATGGGCGACCAATTACCGATGGTGCGCGGAGAAGCTGCGGCGTCGTAGCCGCTGCGGATGGCGCGCGTAAATTCAGACGTGAAAGCCGACGACCGGGGCGCGTTGATGGCGCGAGTGCGCCGGGCAGGATGGCGAGCAGGACGGCGGATCATAACCGCCCCCCGCGCCCGGCGTTGCCCATGTACACTCTGGCACGGTAGGGTTTTTTGCCGTCCTCAAGGTCGGCCTGCTGTTTGACGTATTTGAGATGGTCGCGGAACTCGTCGAGCGAGCGGTAGCTAAACGTGCGGTTGGCAATGGTGTAGGAGCCAAAACGCCGGAACGCCGCCGACTGCATATCGGCAACCATTTTGTCGTAAAGTTCGCGCCACGGTCCAGCCATTGAAAAACCCCATGCAAAAAAGTGTATTTCTTTTGCATGGGGTAGCCCAAAAAAAATTGGTACGGCAATGGTTGAACATTTTTGCAGGTTTTTGCAGGTTTGGCAGAAAACCTATTTACTGGTTGCCAATGCGCAATGCCCGCCAGCGGTCTATTGATTCTGCATCACTGCTCCATTGCCCGCCTATTTTGCCCGCAGGGAAGCGCTCATTTTTGACTAACTTCCGAATGGTGTTTTCGCTCACACCAGCATATCTTGCAATTTCACCAAGGCCAAAAATGGGGGATTTTTCCCGATTTACCCGCATTGCACTACCGCCGGATACATGACTATCAGTCGTACAATATGCCATTTTTATTCCCCCTGCGTTTGCACTGCGATTTTATTTTTATCATGCACGCGCACATCTGCCACCGGCACAAATACCCGTTTGCCGTCAAGGCTGACGTTTACCACCCATTGCCCCGTAACATCCTGAATTGGTTCTGTATTTGTCCACGTTCCGATATGTTGAGGCAGACCACGTTTCCAAATGACCACCGTAACACGGCTGGGGCATGGGATAACTGGCACGGGCTGCGGCTCCACGCCCCGGTCGGAGAGCATGGAGGCCACCAGCGCGCCCAGGGCCTCGGCATCAAAAAAGCGGCGCTCGCCCTCGGCAGTGTCCAGCCAGCGACGGTTTACCCGAACCCTGAATGCCCCGTCCGGCCCTCCGTGGTTTTCGGCGCGGGAGAGTTCGCAACGGTTTGTTGTCGTGTCATATCTGACACAAATTTGCGCACAAAATTTGCGTTTTTGTTCATAGGTGTTTACTGCCATGGGCTACCACCTGCGCTCACGTTCTGGTTTTGGGCGTTTGGTCTGGGGGCGCGGGCGCGGTTGCACTGGCGCGTGCGCTGCCCGCTCCTGCCTGCGCAGTTGCAGCACGTGCAACGGGAGGCTGGGCGTCCAGCTCGCGTCGGCGCATGCGCCCGACAGCATGAGGCAGTCGAGCAGATGGTTTGTTTTGCTCACAGTTTCCCACACCAGGGCAGAGCCTCGACGCACCTGCCGCTCTGCCGTGAGATGGCTGACCAAAATATCATCAGCGTCAGCGTTGAACCGCAGGGGCTGGGTGCTGTCCTCATTGAGCAAACGCCCGAGGTCTGTATTTTTTATGGCGTTGGTATCTATGAGATGCAGCCGCAGCCCGCCGGGAATTGGTTTGCCGTTGTGGGGCATTCGCTCGCGCAGCACCCAGCGCACTGGCGCGGCCTGCGCCCGGCTGCTACCTTTGCAGGCATGCACTACCCCGCGACCATTCAGCCGCACCCACATATAAACCTCCTCTGTTCTGGTATAGATGCCCTCTGTTTCCGTTCCGCCCGAGTCCATAGCTGTGCGCCAGATGGGCATGACCTCTCCGGTCAGGTGCTCCGGCGATACCGCGCCCATGTCCGGGGACCAGCCCGGTACGCCCTCGGGACAGAGCACCGGGTAATAGGTGTCAAAACAGAGTTTTTCCACATCCTCCCACGTTTCCACATAGCCGTAATCGACCACATAGCTGGCGAGGGTTGGCATCCACGCGCGCACCAGATACCAGAACCCGCGTTTCTGCACGTCTATGCCACAGGTTACAGCTACCGTGCCGTGCGGAAGAGTGCGCGGAGGCAGGGACATATCGCGCAGCTTGAGGAGATGTTCTTTGTCCGTCTCCATGACTACAGGGGTGAACGGGCGGCCCAGGTCGTCGTTGTAAAACTGCTGTTTGATTTTGGGATCATCAGAGGTTTTTGCCAGCAGCCCCCGCGATGCCAGATCGGACAGGCTGACAAAACGCGAAAGAATGGCGGGCATGTGATAGCCAACGCTGACGGCATCCCCGATGGCGGGAGCAGGCTCAAAATCTTTACCGGCCCAAACATAGGGACGCCAGCACCCGTTGCGCACCGCTATATCGCGCGTGTGGTCGCTCCATCCATAGTTGCACTCTGGGCAACGGTAGCGGGCCAGTTTGCGCGAGCGGATCAGGCGCGGATCTGTTTCGCCATCCGGCACCACGATATTTTCCACGTCCGGCAAATGGTTTTTTTGGCAGGCCGGGCATTTGACCTCGTAGCAATAGAGCTGGTCCACGTCCTGCGTAATGCCGCGCCATATACTACTGTCGTCCTCGCCGCCTTTTGGCTGACAGACCCGCATTATTTTTGCGAACTCGCCATAGCTGCGCGTGCGGCCTCGAAAATCCTCAACCGCCGAGGCCGTGCCGCTTTTGCCGTACAGGTCCTCTTCGTCCAGCAACAAATCCTGAACCGTGATGGAGGCACGCTGGCTGGGGCTTTCTGCCGAGGCCAGTTCAAGGCTTGTGCCGTCTTTAAACGCAATAGTGGTGCGCCGGTATTTTTCGACCAGCCTCCGTAAGCGGGGGCTGCCCTTGAGCAAGGGCAGCAGCTTTTTGTCGCGCACGCGGGCCGTACTTTCCTTGGTTGGCATCGCCAGCATTTTTACGCCGGGGCGGTACTCCATGGACCAGCCGAGAGAGGCATAGAGCAGCAGGGTTTTGCCCACCTGCAGCGACCCGCAGACCACAACCTCATGCACGCCGGGCGTGCTAAACGCGTCCATGGGTCCAGCCAAAAACGGGGCCACGTCGAGCCGCAGCGGGCTGCCCTTGTAGAGGCCATCCTGCACGATCAGGTGTTTACTGGCCCATTCTGAGCAGGGGATTGGTGCGCGGTGGGCAAAAACGCGGCGCTCGCCCTCGCAAAACGTGATAGAATGGCGGGCCATCAGTCGGCCTCCAGTTCATCAGACTGCGTTGCGGGCGTGGACTGGTCGGCATCGTCGCTGTCTGATTCGTCCTGATCGTCCACCAAAAATTCCCGCTCGCCGCTCCATGCGTCCATCCATATGCCTGTTTTTTCTGCCCACCATTGCACCAGATCACGTAGTTTTGATTCATCCCCGCCGACAAAAATTATAATTTCCGGCCCGTACAGATGAATGAAATTACGCACCTCGTTGCGGAAAAACAGCGCACGCGCCGCCAGATCGCGCTCGTGGTCGGCTTTGGGCATGAGCATGCCCATCTCTTTTTCCAATTTCAGTTTGGTGCGCTGGGCCTGATAGTGTTTCAGCTCTGCGTCGTTGCTCTGGCGGTTGGCGGTGGCCTCGACCAGGGCTTTATTTTCCGCCTTAGCCAGAGGCGTGAGATTTGCAGCAGCGTAGGCCATCAGCACCGAGGCCTCGTACATTCCGGCTGCGTTGCGGGGCAGCAGACCGGCGCGCACAGCGTTGGAGACGGTGGACTTTTCGACCTTAAACCCCTGCTCTTTAAGATACGCCAGAGATTCCCGCTGCGTTTTGAATGCCAGCGCCGAGGGTGTAGGTGCATCAGACATTGGCGGCCTCCTCATTGTGAATAGCCATGCGTACCCATTCGCCGTTGCGGCGCATCCATGCCGTGAGCCTGACAATATCGTCCAGCGACCAGCGTTCATGCCCAAAAATTTTAAAATCGTCGCCGTCTGGCTTGACGCGCAACCCGGCACGCTCAAGCAGGCGCAGACTATCAAGCGGCCCGGCGGCAGTGGTCAGCCAGTCGGCGCGGGTTTTGCCACCCGGGGGAATGAGCGGCAGCTTGTTGCCCTGCGGCGCAGACTCCGCCGCCACCGGCACGGGCGCACCCGCTGCGGCCCCCTCCCCCTCGGTGATGTTGCCCTCGCGGGCCAACGGCGCATGGGCCTGACCAAGAGGCTGGGCGGCTGGGGCGGAGGGTGACGCCTCGGGCGCTGGGGTGGTGTGCGGGAGATTGAACACCGGAGGCAGGCCTGCGCGCAGCCAGAGGGCGAGGTCAACGCCTGCGGCTACGGCCTCGCCGGGATCTTTGCCCGCAGGCACGGGCCAGCGGCGCGCTGTGCGATAGGTACGTGCCCAAAACTCAAAACCCTGCGCGCCCGGGCGCTTGCCGTTTTCTTTTGGCGGGTCGAAGTCAAGCGCCACCAGAATGCACAGGGCGGCGGAAAGAATGGCATGGGCTGTGAGATCCGGTTTGCCCACGTTGGTGCCAACGGATATGGCCCCAACGTCCAGCCCGTCGGCCTCTGCTGCCGCTGCGCAGGCCATGGCATCCATCTCTGACTCCACCACCACAAATGCCCGACACTGGGGGCGCAACAGCATGGGGTGCATGGAACTGCCCGGTATGACGGCAAATTTCATGTCTGGGGCCATGCGGGCACGGGCTTCATCGGTGCGGCGCACACGCAGGCGGCATATTTCGCCAGACTGCGAAATTGCAGGGATAACCAGCCCGGCGGGGATCCACAGGGGTTTTTGCCGACCGTCTTCTTTGAGCACTTCCGGCAGGCCCCATGCGGCACGCTGTTTGTAATAGCAGTCGCCGCCTTTTTCTCCGGGCAGCCAGCCCAAACGGAAACGCTCAACGGCATCAGCCCACAGCCCGCGCCGCGCCATCTGAACCATGCGCTCGGGATCTGCCACGAGCTGCCCGTGGGCGTAATCGACCAGTTTTGCCGCATGCTCACGCCACGCAGCAGAGGGCAGCTCAAAAGAGGATTTGGGTTCAAAGGCGCGCGCATCGCGGTCTTGCTTGGGCAGCGACAGGGGGCGGTAGCCGCCGGACTTGGCTTGCATGCCGAGAATTTTGCATGCGTCCTGATAGTTTTTGCCTTCATACTCGCGCAAAAACTGGATGCAGTCGCCGCCTTTCTGGCAGCCACGGCAGTACCATGTGCCGCCCTCGCACCCGCGCGACTGCTGCTGGGGCCACGCGCGAAAACGGTCATTGCCGCCGCACGACGGGCAGGGGCTGGCGTATTCCCCGCCGTGCGTTCCGCTGACCTTCACCGGCTTGAGGCCGCGCTGTGTAAGCAAGTCCAAAATGGTCATGGCTTAGTCCTGCTATAGTCTTGTAATCATCCTACTTTTAACTATCTATTTTTTATTACTATTATTTAAAAATAGGATGATAGGACAATAAGATGATGAATACACATGAAAAACCCCCTCCCCGCACATGCGAAGAATTAGGCCGATAATCGTCCTATGGGCATAGTATCCCCCTCAAACGCGCATGGGCGTAGGGCATTGGGGCAGGACCAACAGAACAGGCAAGGCAAAAATGGTCATGGAACGGTCATGGCTATTTGCGGCGTTCATCGTCGCCCCCCTTGTCGTTTTCAGAGCTGCGCAGCGCCGCAACGGCGTCGTGGTTGATCTCCACGCCGTAGTAGTAATAGACCCCGCCTTTTCGCTCGCGCTGGAATTTTTCGCCCATCAGGCGACCAAATGTTTTTTGGCTCATCTGTTTTTTGGGGTTGGCGGTGATGTTGACCCGGTACCAGACGTTGAACACCTCATACAGCTCTGACGCCTGAATGCGGATAGTTTCGCCCGCGAGGTTAGGCGGCGGCGTTATGCAACAGTCGTCCACAAACTCCGCCATGGTGTCCTCCTCGCGCCGGTATTCGCTGGTGGCGTCGCGAACTTTTGGCGGCGGGTTGAGGCCTCCGCTTTGCTGCCACTCAAGGCAGCCGCGCACCAGCCAAGCGAGGATGCCGGGCATCTCTGCCCGAAGTTTTTCTTTGAGGGTTTTGTCCATGGGGCGCTCGCGGTCGTTTTGCGGCGGGCGGTCAACAAACGAGAGCGGGAAGTCCACAAGCAGCAGGCGCTCCCAAAAGGCAAAATCGCTGCTTGAGGCGTGCGGTTTGTGGTTTGTGAGCAGAAAAAGAAGGTGGGTCGGCTGAAAATTGACGTTGCGTTTGTCGTGCGGATAGCGCCCGGTCAGCGTTTCGCCGCCCGAGAGCCATTTGACGCGGGCGCTGGAAAAGCGTTGGCCTTCATCGGTTTCGCTGGCGAAGGCAAGCCGCAGGCCGCGCAACGCCATAATATCGGGTGAGGGCCCGGCGGCAGAGCGTTTGCCCTGATCGAGCAGCATTTCAGACTGCACCGGGCCAGCCAGGGCCGCAGAGGCATCGCGTCCGCCCAGCGCCTCTTGGATAATTTCGGTCATGATCCCCTTGCCGTTACGGCCCCGCCCATGGAACACAATAAAAACGTGCTCGGTAGAAAGGCCGGTTATGCCATATCCAAAAGCGCGGCGCAGGAATGCGGCAACGTCCGGGTCGTCGTCCATGACCTCAAGCACGAAACGCTCCCACGTGGTACAGGGCGCATCAATGCCCTGCCATTCGACCGGGGAACTTTTCATGAGGTAGTCGTCTGGACGCCCTGGGCGAAGCTCGCCGGTGCGCAAATCTATGACGCCATTGGCAACAGCCAGCGACCAAGGCTGGGCGTCAATCTCATCGCCGCGGATTGCTAGCGGGGATTGATCGTTGGCTTTCGCAAAATCAAGGCAGCGCATGCGCCCGGATTGCGAGCGCAGCTTGTGGGCGCGGGTTTTGAGCGCCTCGGCAAGGCGATCACAGCGCGAGGCGGCCTCCTTGTCGCCGCTGTCGCGGGCCTCGTTGGCTTTTTTGCGGTAGATGGCTGCCGACCGTTCATAAAGCTGCGCGACCTTTTCAACGTCAACGCTCGCTGCGTGTGCCTTCTCCACCAGATCAACATGCCAGTGGTGCCCACGGTAGAAAATCCATTCGTCGGCCTGACCGACGTATGCATGCGTGCCACCAAACAGGTGGGCATACAAAACACCGTCGCCCAGCTCGTTGGCCTCAAGGCATCGCACAATAAAATCTGTGGGCACGTCCTCAAGTTTTCGCGGCGCCAATAAATTTTGTGCGGGCGGCTGTGATGCGGGTGCGGTGGTTTGTTCCTCCTGCACCCGCGCTGCTACCTGCTCGCGCATGATTTGTTCGGGGCTTTTGCCCTCGGCGGCAAGGTTACCGTCAGGCATGAAGTCCTCCAGTATACGGCGCAGATCCCGCCGCAGTTTTGACGTGATTTGCACCCATAGGCATGGACCCTAATTCCAAAATTCCACGGAATTTTTTCCAAAAAATTCCATCGCTTCTTGGGGTCGCTAAGCCGCGCGCGAGGCGGTGGGCCGAGAGAGGACCCGTAAGGATTGCAGCGCAGTTGATGCCCATAGGACCGTTTGGCGTGTCCCTTTGGGGCATAGGGGGGCGGGGGGAAGCGGAGGCGGCAAGTGCGGGCTGCGCCCGCATAGATGAAGCGCCCGCGTTGGCAATTAAACAAGGGACAATGTAGCTAGAAGGCCGCACCTGAATGTACGCCAACGCGGGCGCGCACCCATAGCAGACCAAGGAGGACAGGGCTAAGAGGCGTAGCAGGCAAGGCGGTATTATGCCGCCTTCCATGAGGATAATGGCAGGGGGGGAAGGAAAAGAGTAGCAGACTGGTAGCAGCAGCAAAAAAGACTTACCTCTCCATGAGAGGTAAGTCTTTGTTGTTATTGGCTCCCCG
>QKDT01000353.1 GCA_003251995.1 Desulfovibrio desulfuricans | reverse complement strand
CAGACAGAACAATCTAAAAAAAATTATAAAAAATATTGACCCACATTGTGAATTATTTCCTTAATTGGTATGGCGTTCCAATCCGCATAAATTGGTATCCTAGGTATAACTTTTCCGGCAATTGTGAAATTTTGCGCAACTATGACTGAAAGATCAAACAATTACAGCCCCTTGACGCCTCTATTAAATCTCTTTATTGCTGTACCATGGAATTACTTCACCTCTAATATTTTATGCAACACATAGGAGGGAGGATCTTATCATGTCCCAGGAAAGGATCACAACGCTGTTAAATGAGAACCGCAGCTATCTTCCACCTGAGCACGGCAAAACTTCTGCATGGGTATGTGGGCCAGAAGAATATGACGCTCTCTGCAGCCGCGCACTGGAAGACCCCAATGACTTTTGGGGTGCGCGAGCATCGCAGTTGATCCATTGGTTCAAACGCTGGGACAAAGTATTAGACGCAGATGAGGTAAACCACAAATACAAGTGGTTTACAGGTGGCAAGCTTAACGCCTCCTTTAACTGTATCGACAGACACCTCATCTCTGGGCGGCGAAACAAAGCCGCGCTTATCTGGCAGGGCGAAAAAGAAACCGACGTTCGCTGCTACACCTACCAGATGCTCTATACAGAAGTGTGCCGCGTTGCGCACGCGTTAAGCTCGTTGCGCATCCGTAAAGGCGACCATGTGGCATTGTACATGCCCATGATTCCAGAACTTTTTATCGCCATGCTGGCCTGCGCCCGCATTGGCGCCATCCACACGGCCATCTTTTCGGGCTATGCGGAAGGCGGCGTGCGCAGCCGTATTCAGGGCTGCAAGGCGCGCGTTGTCATCACGGCAGACGCGGCAGTGCGCGGGGGCAAGTTCAAGCCGCTCAAGGCCAACCTTGACCCCATCCTTGAAAAGTGCCCCTCGGTGGCGCACGTGGTTGTGGTGAAGCATGCGGGCATAGACAACGTGACCATGCAGCGCAACCGCGACATCTGGTGGCACGACCTGATTGACGACTTTACCCTTAACCCGGACTTCCCCTGCGAGCCCATGGACGCCAACGATACGCTCTTTTTGCTGCATACCAGCGGTAGCACGGGCAAGCCCACAGGCGTCATGCACTCCACGGGCGGGTACCTTACCTATGCGGCGCACTCTACGCAGTGGTGCTTCGACATGCGCGACGACGACGTGTACTGGTGCACCGCCGATGCGGGCTGGATCACGGGTCATACCTATGGCGTATACGGACCGCTTTCGCTTGGGGCCACTACCCTCATGTTTGAAGGCGTGCCAACGTGGCCCTACCCAGACCGCTACTGGCGCATTGTGGAAAACTTCCGGGTTAACATCTTCTACACCGCGCCTACGGTCATCCGCTCGCTCATGCGCATGAACGAAGCCTGGACAGAGCGCTACGACCTGCGCAGTCTGCGCATTCTTGGCAGCGTGGGCGAGCCTATCAACCCAGAGGCCTGGCATTGGTATCACAAAAACATTGGCGGCGGCGAACTGCCCATCGTTGATACGTGGTGGCAGACAGAGACCGGCGGTGCCATGATTGCGCCCATGCCTTACGCCACCAAGCTCAAGCCGGGGTCGGCCTCCAAGCCTCTGCCCGGCATCGATGCCGCCGTTATCGGCTCGGCATCGCGCGATGGCGACGAAGCTGAGGGCGGCAGCAAGGCTGGTCACCTGGTCATCCGCCGCCCCTGGCCCGGCATGATGCAGGGCGTGTACAATGATGAAGAAAAATACCAGTCCTATTTCTCGCGCTTCGGCTGCTACTCGTCGGGCGACGCGGCAGAGATAGACCAGGATGGGTACTTTTGGATTCTTGGACGCGTGGACGACTCCATCAACGTGTCGGGGCATCGGCTCTCAACGGCAGAAATTGAAGCCGTACTGGCGGCCTGCCCCGAGGTGGGCGAAGCCGCTGTGGTACCCATGCCCCATGCCCTCAAGGGCGAAGGCATCTATGCCTATGTGGTCACGCGGGATGAAGTGCCCTGGAGCGCCCAGTTGCGCGTCAAACTGCGCGATGCCGTACGCCGCGACATCGGCGCGCTTGCAAGCCCGGAATTCATACAGTTTGTGGACGCCATGCCCAAGACCACCTCGGGCAAGATCATACGCCGCATGCTGCGCAAAATCGCCGGGGACAGCTACGAAGATATCGGCGACACCACGTCGCTGGCAGAACCTGAGGTGATCGGCAAGATCATTGACGGACACCGCAACCTTGTTGCTGGCAGACACGAGACGGAAAGCGCCCCAGAGGGCGAAGCCGCTGCTGCGCAAGCCTGATGCTTGAGGTGCAGGGCCGCTATGAGCGGCCCTGCACCTTAAAACGTTCATCCTGAAATACTGGCGTGACGGATAAAGCAGCTATGTGGTTCTGGAACTCGCGGAGTCTGAATTCGCAATTTTTTTGCGGCCTTAAGCCGCAACGGTCTGCTCTCCAATGATTACGCACTGGTGGCGGCAGTGATGGCGTGCGCGGGCAACAGTATACTCCACAGCAAGAGCAAAATTATCTCACCTGATAAGTAGTAATGGCGCGGATGAAAAAATCCACGCGGAGCAGATGCACATGTTCGATGTAAATCTGCTCCAGCCGGGGCGGCCCCTCGACGTCCCGGCAAAACAGTACACCCCCGCATATTGTGCCTATGCGGGGGTGTACTGCTATCGGGTGCAAGGCATACTCTCACGCCTGCCCTTTACCAGGGCGGCATGCAGGGCATGTACCGTTGTCGGTTCGCTGTAGTGTAGCTTTTAGCCCGATTATTTAGACACTGGCTCACGTCCATCCTTGCTGTCCTGTTGGGCCAGATCCCTGCTCTCGGCGGCCCCGGTAGCTTCGTCAGACGGCTGTTTTTCTTCCATGGTGCCTGTCCCTGCCACAACACTCCAGCGACCAAGGGTTTCAC
>QKDT01000192.1 GCA_003251995.1 Desulfovibrio desulfuricans | reverse complement strand
AACTGCACGAGCATAGAGGAGCTTATGCCCACCACCGCCGCACCCCTTGCACAGAGCCTCCACGGTCACTGCTTTACGCCTGACCGCCGCTGGAGTGCGCGCATGGAGCTTGATTTTGCGGTGCGGCAGGGGCGCACAACACTTGCAAAAATGCAGTTTTCTGGGCCGTTGCGCGTGCAGCGCCCATTTTACCCGGAAGCCGCGCCCCTCAATGCTCCAGGCAGGGCAAAGGCATCACAGCCATGCCACTGCTGCCTGCTGCACCCGCCGGGCGGGCTTGTGAGCGGTGATGACCTGAGCCTTGATGTGCGGCTGGAGCCAGGGGCGCATGCCCTGCTGACTGCGCCCTCGGCCTCAAAATTTTACGCGGCGGATTCGTGCAATGTCGCCCAGCGCCAAACCAATGACCTGAGCGTTAAGGGGGGCATGCTGGAGTGGCTGCCGCGCGAGACCATCATCTATGACGGCGCGCGGGCCGAGATGCGCACAGCAGTGGATCTGGATGCGGCAAGCGCCTGTATTGGATGGGAGATGATCTGCCTAGGTCGCCCCGCCGCCAACGAAACCTTTACCCACGGCAGCGTGCGGCAAAGCCTCATGCTCAGCAGAGAAGGCTTGCCCTTGCTGCACGAAGTCTTGCGCTTTGACGCTGGCGATGCCCTGCAAAAAAGCGCCTGCGGTCTGGGGGATCAGCCTGTTGCCGCCACCCTGTTTGCCGTGGGGCGCGGGCCAGACGCAACGGGCGCGCTGTCGCAAGCCGAGCGTGATCTCGCCGCGCTGGAAGAATGCTGCGCCGCGCTGCAAAACATGCTTTCACCAGGCTGTTCTTTTGATGACGCGCCAGAGGGGCAAGCGCCCATGGCAACCGATACTTCCACACATTCCGCGCCGGTTCCCCTCTCTTCCCTCACTGGGGAAAGGGCCGGAGCCACGGTGCGTGGCGGGGTGCTGGTGGTGCGCTATCTGGGGCCGGACATGGAAGAGGCCCGCAATCTGCTGCTGACAGCCTGGAACCTGCTGCGACCAGCGCTCACAGGTTGTGCGCCGCATATGCCCCGTATCTGGTACGGCGCGTTTTAGTGCAATTTTGTATTGCAATGATTTTGGTTACAGCAGGGCAAATGCCCATCAGCATAGCGCACGCCTGAGGGCGCGCTGTAAATATGTTGAAATATAATTTTATGGCAACATATTCTGGTCACTTTTGGCGGGTACTGTGCAACTACGCAGCGCCCTGCGATGCATGATTTAAGGAACATCAGCGGCATGCCGCATACATTGGAGGCATTATGGAACTTCTGCCCAGAGAAAAAGACAAACTGCTGCTCTTTACCGCCGGGCTGCTGGCAGAACGGCGCAAGGCGCGCGGCCTCAAGCTCAACTATCCCGAGGCCGTGGCCTACATCAGCCTTGCCGTGCTTGAAGGCGCGCGCGACGGACAAAGCGTGGCAGAGCTTATGGGGTCATGCCGCAACCTGCTCACGCGCGAGGACGTCATGGATGGCGTGCCCGAGATGGTGCATGAAGTGCAGGTCGAAGCAACCTTTCCCGACGGCACCAAGCTTGTGACCGTACACGACCCGATTTTGTAGGCACTTCAAACCACGAACACAGCAATGCCCGCACACGCGGGCAAGCGACGCATAGATGCAAGGGGGGAAGCATGATTCCCGGTGAATTTCATATCGCAGAGGGAGAAATAACCCTCAACGCTCTTTCGGAAGGATCAGAGGTAGTTCTGGAAGTCTCCAACACGGGTGACAGACCCATTCAGGTTGGCTCCCACTATCATTTTTTTGAAGTAAACCCGGCCCTGACCTTTGCCCGTGAATCCGCCCGCGGCATGCGGCTGGACATACCAGCAGGAACCGCCGTGCGCTTTGAGCCGGGGCAAAAACGCGAAGTACGTCTTGTACCCTACGCCGGAGCGCGACGTGTATTCGGTTTTCGCGGTCAGATCATGGGGCCGCTCGATGCCGAAGCCCCCAGGGAGGAACAAGCATGATCCGCATCCCCAGAAGCCAGTATGCCGAACTTTACGGCCCCACCACGGGCGACCGCATCCGCCTTGCGGATACCGATCTGTGGGTCGAAATTGAGCGCGACCATACCGTTTACGGTGACGAAGTCTGCTTTGGCGGCGGCAAGGTCATCCGTGACGGCATGGGACAAAGCCAGGTCAGCAATGCTGATGGCGCCATGGATACGGTCATCACCAATGCCGTCATCATGGACGCAGCCATGGGCATCATCAAGGCCGATCTGTGCATCCGCGACGGGCGCATTGCCGCCATAGGCAAGGCGGGCAACCCAGATGTGCAGCCCGATGTGGATGTGATCATCGGCCCCGGCACGGAAATCATCGCGGGGGAAGGCTGCCTGCTCACCGCTGGCGGCATGGATTCACACATCCACTTTATCTGCCCCCAGCAGGTGGAAGAAGCCCTCGCCAGCGGCATCACCACCATGCTTGGCGGCGGCACCGGCCCTGCCACGGGCACCAATGCAACCACCTGCACCCCTGGCCCCTGGCATCTGGAACGCATGCTTGCCGCCACCGATGCGCTGCCCATGAATTTTGGTTTTCTTGGCAAGGGCAATGCTGCCATGCCCGAGGCCCTGCGCGAACAGCTAGAGGCTGGCGCATGCGGCCTGAAACTGCACGAAGACTGGGGCACCACCCCTGCCGCCATTGATACCTGCCTTTCCGTAGCGGACGAATATGACGTGCAGGTTGCCATCCACACCGACACGCTCAATGAGGGTGGCTTTGTGGAAGACACGCTGGCGGCCTTTGGGGGGCGCACCATCCACACCTACCACACCGAAGGTGCCGGCGGCGGGCATGCCCCCGATATTCTGCGGGCCTGCTCCCTGCCCAACGTGCTGCCCTCGTCCACCAATCCCACCCGCCCCTATACGGTGAATACCGTGGATGAG
>QKDT01000416.1 GCA_003251995.1 Desulfovibrio desulfuricans | reverse complement strand
GGCAGAGCTAATCTGCTTCTAACAAGGGCATCAATATCTCCCTGGCTTTGACGGCCCGCACTTGGCCGGGGTCAGCGCTGTATGCGCTCACCTGGCTCTGAGCGGGCTTTTTTCACTTTGCGTTTTGGCGTTGCTGTTTTTTACGCACTGCGCGTAAGCAGCCCGGAGGGGCGAGCAACAAGAGCGGCATGTCCGCCAATGCCTTAAACCTGCATGAATGCTGTGCCCTTGAACATTGGCAGGCAACGCAGGGCCTTTTTTAGGGCATGCCCGTCAGGAGTGGCGCGTGGCTGAAAAGCAGGATTTAAAAGAAGCCCCCGTCAAGGACGAACTGCAAGTTGCGGTCAGCCAGGACACGAGCCTGCGCAAGGTCGAACTTGACCTTGATGACGCTCCATTCCTTGTGGAACAGGAGTCTCAACCCCCGGCTAAAACCGAGGAAGGCCCCCTGCAGGTGAAGGAAGAAGCTCCTGCACCCTCCAAAAAGAAAAAGCTGATAATCATTGCTGGGGCAGCGGCACTGGTTTTGCTGCTGGCTATTGGCGCGGCAGTCTGGTGGTTTTTTCTGCGTAAGCCGCCGCCACCGCCGCCAGAAGCAATCAAGCCTGAGGTGATTGTGGTGCCGACCCCCAAAACACCCACGGCCCAGCCAGACAATGTCAAGGAACTGGCACCCTTTGTCATACCCCGGCAAACAGCCAAGGGCGCGCGCTTTTTGATCTGCAAATTTTCAACGGTCAGCCAAAGCCCCAGGGTAGGCATGGAGATAGACCACAAGCTTATTCCTTTGCGGGATGCCTTGTACTATTACCTGAGCAGCAAGTCGGATGAATTTTTGCTTGATCCTGCAAACGCCGCCACAATTAAAAAAGATCTTAGCGGGGTGTTGAACGACTATCTGACGCAGGGGCGCATTGACGATATCTTGTTTGAAAGTTACCTGAACGAATAACCCGCCAACTGGCAGCATCTACCGGGCACTGCCCAGCCCTGTAGGTTTTAGCGCCGAACACCACGGCGCATGGCAACCCCGCTGTTTATGTGCGCCAAGGCAACCCCTGTAAATTGCCGCAGGCCCCCAGAACCGGCAGGAGGCCTTTATGAGCGTTGACGCCACCATGGCAGTGCTGTATGCGCAGACGAACCTGGCAACATCACTGAGCAATGCAACCGCTGTCGCCCCTCAGGCATCGGTTGCCATGTCGCGCGTTCTTGCTGCTGCCATGGCAAAACAGGAACAGCAACAGGTAACTCAGGCGGAACCCGGAAGCCAAACTTCGCTCAGCCCGGATGCAGACCACAAAGGGGCACCACAGTTTGGAAGCCGCAGAAGGCGACGCCCTCCCCCGCCCGAGCCTGAACCGCCAGTGAGTGAATCCTCTTCCCCTCTTGTGGGCAACCTATTGAATATAAAAGTATGAACGATACCCTGCTTTTTGCGCTTATTGCGCTTTTTTCCCTGTTCGAGCTTGCCATACTTGGCGGCGTTCTTGTTTTTTATATGCGCTTGCGTCGCTCTGAGGCTCTCCTCAATGCCTTGCATGGCAATCAGGACAGCCTGCTGGCCCGCATTGAAATGAACGCCCGACTGGAAAAAGAAATCGTGGCTACTTTTGCCCAAAGGCAGGCGGAGTTACGGAATCTGGATGAAAAGCTGGAAGCCCGCGCGCGCGAACTACGACGGCTACTGGAACAGGCCGAGGGCATCAGCCGCTCGCCCCAGTTTTTGCGGGAACTGATCTTGAATGGGCACCGTAAGGGGCTGACAAATAGGCAGATCGCCAAGAATGCTGGTCTCAGCGTGGATGAAGTTGACCTTATCCTGGCGCAGGATGTTCAATAGCTGCGTTTTCAGACAGCAATCTACCGTGCAGATTCCATCACAAACCGTAGACTAGACCTTGCAGCCGAGCTTGCTCACAGCCAGGGCTGGAGCATGAATCGCGAGTGCCATGTTGACGGTGGGGTAAAGACGACTAAAACTGCTCTGGGGCAATGAGTTATTGCCCGATAACACCGCCATTCTGAATAAAACCCCTAGAAATCAAGCTTGAGCTGCATACCCAGCCCCAGGGCAGACTCGGGTTGTTTATTGCTGGTGGTGCGTTCCCTCTGCTCATCCTTGAGAATCAGTTCCGGCCCAACCTTGATGCTCAGATCATCCCCTGCGTCCACATCGGCATACGCCCGCAACACATGGCGGCTCTGCATGGGGAGATTTTCATCCGCCTCAATCTCATGCTGCCCCTTTTTTCGCCAGTTGGAGTCGTCCTGCCCTACGCTCAATCCCAGACCGCCTTTGTGCGCGTCCTTTGCCTGCGCTCTATCAAGGGCAGAGTTGATACTGGCAGTGGTGTTAACGGGCTTATCGCTTGAAGGGCTTTCGCCAACGGCGCGCTTTTTCAGCTCGCTTGTATTGGTGCCCTGACTCCAGGCCTCACTGCTTTTGGTGCCATCGCCAAATACCCATGCCGGGGCATGGATACTTTTGGAAGCCTTTTCCTTCCTCTGCCTGACATCTTTGCGGTTTATGGCAACGGACCTGTTTTTTTTAGCAGGATGCTCATGTGCATTTTTACGGGAGCTGTTGTCGGTCTGCGCTGCCGGGGTCGGGCTTTCCTGAGCGTACGTCAACTGCGGCGCAGTGCAGCATACGACCAAAGCCAGGCTCACCGAGAGAATATATAGGGACAACATTCTATCCATGTTTTTCCCTTTACGACAGGCTTGCCATTCTGTAAAGCCCGCCCCTGTACCCAGAAGCAGCAGCTTACTTGCCGTAACTTACGGCTCTAACAAGCGCAAAACGGGGGAGGCGTCATCAAGACGCCTCCCCCGCAGAGTATGCTTTTGCGGCAACAATCACTGCCGCGCTATGGTGCTATTCGGCTTTAGCTGCAGGCGTGGTCGCCCGTCCAGAGGTTTGCTCTTGCAACAGCTTTTC
>QKDT01000289.1 GCA_003251995.1 Desulfovibrio desulfuricans | reverse complement strand
AAGTTATTCTGCCCGTGGCCTTTGCCATTTTTGTGCGTGGGAGATTGCTGTGGAGTGTTTTATCGGCGCTTTGGAATTGTATCATTAGCGCCCTGATCGATCTGTTAGAGCGCTGCTGCCTGTGTGAGGCCTCGCTGCGCAAGGGCGATATCTGCCAGGGCGTTGATGCAGGCAGCAGCCACAGCGGAGCCGCCTTTGCGCCCCAACAGGGTAAAGTGGGGCCAGGGGCTTTGGCGCAGCAGTTCCTTTGATTGGGCGGCGTTCACAAAGCCCACGGGCATACCCACAACCAGGGCGGGCGGCTGCGCGCCATGCGTCAGCACATCCAACAGGCCCAGCAGGGCCGTAGGCGCATTGCCGATCACAACGATATTGCCGCTCATCTTCTGGGCAATGCTCTCAAGCCCGGCGCGGGAACGAGTGGTGCCGCGGCTTGCAGCAAGCTCCGCAAGGCCGGGTAGGGCCATGAGCGGCGTTACCGTGACCCCCAGCGGGTCAAGGCGGCGCATGGGCAGGCCAGCGGCAGCCATGCGCGTATCTGTGTACACCGTGCAGCCAGAGAGCAGGGCGGCGACGCCAGCCTTGAGGCCTTGAGCGCTAAGGCGCAGATCCGCCACAATATCCGTATCCCCAAGCGTGTGGACGCAGCGGCGGGCAACTTGCCAAAGCGGGCCATCAAAGGGGCGCGGCTGGGGAATCTCTGCATCAATAATAGCGAAGGAACGGCTCTCGATCTCGGCAGGGGTGCAGGCCGGGTCAAGTTCAACGGTGTGTTGGTTTGTCTGGCTGTTGGTCATGGGTTCCTCAAGAGCGTGTGTCAGAAAAATAGGAGGCGCAGGTACGCAACCATGCGCGCCAGAAGCGGCGGGAGCCTTCGGGATAGCAGTGCAGCCACGACCCGGCTACGGAGCCAAGGCGGCAGCCTTCATCCCGCAAAAAATGGCCCTGGCTGTCATACAGCTTCCACAGGGGACGGCATGTGGGCGGCAGGGGGGATTCTTCCTCCTGCGCATAATGAAATTCGTGTCCGCGCACCCACAAGGGCCGTGCGGCCTTGCTGGTTTCAAGCCAGTGTGGCGCGGCAAGTGCTGCGCGGTAGCCAAGGGCGGCCTTGGTCTGGCCCAACGCGCAGCTACGCGGCAAAAGGCCGCTCATGGCGTAGCCAGGGTCTTGCGGCTGAGCGTGCAGCCGGATGGAGCGCATAAGATACATATAGCCGCCGCATTCGCCATAAATGGGCATGCCGCGTGCAGCCAGATTTTGCAGGGCCGCGCGCATGGGCGCATTGGCGGCAAGGGCCGGGGCGTGCAACTCCGGGTAGCCGCCGGGAAAGTACAGGCCCGAACATCCGGCTGGGGGGGCGCTGTCCCGCAAGGGAGAAAACGTGACCACGCGGGCCTTGAGCTCGTGCAGCACGGCGGGCAGATCCGCATAGCAAAAGCTGAAGGCTTCGTCCCAGGCCAGGCCCACTACGAGCTTGGGCGCAATCCTTTTTTGCCTGACAACAGCGGGGTGGGGCTGCCGGGAGCTGATGTCCGCAACAGGAAAGAATCTGTCTGCGGGCGGTTGTGGTGCTGTTTGATCAGGCCCACATGCTGGAGCCTGAATGGAACTTGGCACAGGCGCGCTGTAATTTTTTGTGTTGTTGCTCTCTGTGCTGGCAGGTCGATGGAGTGTGCGCACCCCGGCACGTTTGAGCAGCCTGCCAAGGTCACAGTGCTGTTCAACCCATTGGGTCAGTGATTGCCTGTCAATGTCCGGCAAGGCCTCGCGCGCTTCCACAAGCCCCAGATGACGGGAGGGTAGCTCTGGCGCACCTTGCCGCGGCAGCAGACCCAGCAGGGGAACACCGGCCTTTTTTGCCAGAGGAGCAAGGGATCTGCGTAACAGGTTGGCATGGCGGGCGCTGCCCACATGGGTGCAGACCATGCCGAGAAAACGGGTGGGAGTGCTTTTGGCCCAGGCGGGCTGGTGGTGCAAAAACCCTTCTGCCAGCGCGGCGACCGATTGCCCCATGCCCCCAGCATTAAGCACCAGCAACACAGGCAGGTTGAGCAGAGCCGCCAGGTGCGCGGTGCTGCCAGCCCCCTCATGTCCACCATCATAAAGGCCCATGGCCCCCTCTACCACCAGCAGATCAGGTCGTTGGACAAGGCCAGTCATGGAGTTCGCACCTTTGGCGTCCACAGGCTGCAGACAGGGCAGGAGCATGCGTTCAAAAACGCGTCGCAGCCCGGCGGGCAATCCGCGTCCTGATTGCAGGGGGCGCTCGGCAAGGGAAGGTGCCGCTTCCCGGCACATCCAGGTATCAAGGTTTGCGGCGGGCTGACCTGTCAACACGGCGTGAAAGGCCGCATCAATATAATCCGGCCCGTTTTTTGCTGCGCGTGCCCTAAGCCCCCGGTCATGCAGGGCGCAGAGCAGGGACAGCGTGAAGGTGGTTTTGCCCGCATTACTGCCCGTGCCGCCTATGACAAGGCCGGGGATGGTCGGCTGCGGCTTGGGCATGCGTGCGCTCCGTAGGTATGGCGGCAGGTGCTGCGGCAGACGCCGTCAGCGTTGTCGCAGGGCCTCGGCAATGATGGCTGCGTCTTCTTGCGGTCTGGCCTTTAGCTGCAGCTCGGGGTTGCCGCCCGTGCAGGCGAAACCGTCCGGCCCAAGTTCCACAAATCCAGCGGAAACAACGCGGCTGTAAGGCAGTTGTTCACGCATGTCGCTGTGGTCAACGCGGCGGGGAAAGATGAAAGGTACAGCCTGACCAGAAAAATCTTCAACGATGAGGTACTTCAAAGGAGCCTCCTCAGCGCGCGTTGGGCGCGGCAGACTTGCCGCTGCGGCGGTTTTGCAGATATTGCCGCACGGCCTTGTTGTGGTCATTGAGGTTGGTGGAAAAAACATGCTCTCCACCATCGAATTTCGCCACAAAGTACAGATACTTGTGCGCCTCGGGTCGCACTGCGGCGGCAAGGGCGGCAGCACCAAAGGAGCAAATCGGCCCAGGCGGCAGGCCGGGGCGCTGATACGTATTGTAAAGGTTGTTGGCGTCGTCCAGATCGCGGCGGCGCAAATTGCCGTCAAATGACGGGCCAAGACCGTAGATCACCGTGGGGTCGGCCTGGAGCAGCATACCCCTGGTGAGGCGGTTCTGGTACACCCCGGCAACCCTGGCGCGTTCCGCGTCGATGCCGGTTTCTTTCTCAACAATAGAGGCAAGGATAACCCACGTTTTGAGCTGATCCCCTGGCCCCGGCTTTTTGCCATCGGGCCAGATGCTGGCGGTTTTGCGCCAGAAATTGTCCACCATACGCCCGGCAACGGCCCTGGCCTGGGCCAGGTCGATGACATCGTTCTTTTTGAGCAGATAGGTGTCGGGCATCAAAAAACCTTCAGCCGTGGCAAAGGGGATGCCGTAGTGGCGCAGAAAATCAGGGTCGGTCACAACTTTGCGAAAGTCTTCAAATACCACGAGCCCGGCTTCTTCAAGCACCTTGCCCGTCTGCCACCACGAAAGGCCTTCTGGCACGGTGACGCGGTAAAGTACGGGGTGCCCGTTCACCAGTTCGTCCAAAACCTTTTCTGGCAGCCAACCTGTATTGAGGGCGAATCTGCCAGCCTGAAGGCGGTTTTCCCATTTTTTATAGCGGGCCAGCAGATCAAGTTTGCGGGCGTCTGTTACCAGGCCCTGCTTGACCAGCCCTGCGCTGACCTGTGCCAGACGCGCCCCGGCGGGGACATCAAAAAATATCTCGCGCCCTGGGGTTTCTGGCGCGGTGGTAAGGAAGGTATGCGCCTCATAGGCCAGCCATCCTCCACCTGCCAGGGCCAGCAAAAGCAGAACTCCCAGCGCGCGCAACAGTGTTTTCATGCGGGTCTCCGATCTTGGGGCGCTAACGAGAGAAAGGAAGAAAGAATGCGCACGGCGGCCTGCTGATCAAGAACGGCCTTGCGCTTGCGCATTTTCAGGCCAGCTTCGCGCAGGTCGGCCCATGCTTCCTGTGAACTCAGCGCCTCCATCATAAAGAAAAACGGCAGCGGCACGCGGCGCTTGAGGCGCTCGGTAACGTTGCGTATCTGGCGTGTGGTCATGCTTTCTTCCCCGTCAAGCGTCAGGGGCAAACCCATCACCACCGCTTCCGCTCCCTCCCCGACAATGCGCTCGGCAAGGGCGGCAAGAAAGGCCTTGCGGTCAGAAAAATCCTCAAGCCGCAGGGTTGCCAGCGGAAAGGCCAGGCGGCCCTCCGGGTCGGATGCGGCAAGGCCTGTGCGGGCCAGACCGTAATCTACGGCAACGAATTTCACTGCTAGCCTCATTCTGCGCCTGCGGGGCGCGTTTGGCGATAGCAGCGCGACAGCCCGCCATCGCCCAGATTGCGTCGCTTATATGATGCCCAGAAGGGACAGCAAGCCAAGGGCGCTGCCGCTCACCAGCGGGCCAAGCACCAGCCCCAGCGCGCCCGTGAACAGCAACAACAAAAGAATGACAAATCCGTAACGCTCCACACTCAGGTAACGATATGCAGCGGTTGGAGGCAGAAAATAGGCTACAACCTTGCTGCCGTCCAGCGGAGGGATGGGGATCAGGTTGAGCCAACCCAGCCCAAAGTTGATGACCACGCCCGTCTGGAGGGTTTTGAGCACAAAGACGTAGCTTGTGCTGTGCAACCACGCCTGGGGCGGGAATACGTGCAGCACGCCCCACAGCACCAGGCCAAAAAGCGTTGCCAGCAAAAAGTTTGTCAGCGGTCCGGCAAGGGCCACCAGCATCATGTCTTTTGCGGGATTGCGGAAGTAACGGGGATTGACCGGAACAGGCTTTGCCCAACCAAAAACAAAGGCTCCAGAAAGGCTCGTAAGCACAAAGGCCAGCAAGCCCATGGGGTCGATATGTGGCAATGGGTTCAGGGTCAGTCGCCCCATGAATTTTGCTGTGGGGTCGCCGCAGCGGTTGGCAACCCAGCCGTGGGCCACCTCATGCAGGATGATGCCCAGCAGAGCGGGGACAGCGGCTACGGCAAGAGTGCTCAGCACCTGAGAAAGGTCTAGGTTCAGCATATGTTGCGGGTACCATTTTCCTAGTGGCGCGGCAAGATCGGGCCTAACCCGACGAGGCTACCTTGCGCACCAGCAGATTATCGTTGGGCCAAACGTGGCGATCAGGCGTAAGCAACTGACCCTCGCGGGCCACAAGGGCGGTTTCTTCCGCAAGCCCAAGGGCCGCAAGCAACTGCCGCGAGGTTTTGGGACGGGGCAGGGAAAGATATTTATCTTCCGGCTGCAACAGCACGGTTACGCGTGCGCCGGTGTGTTCCGGCTTGACCACATGGATATGCGCGCCGTTCGGGGCTGTGGTGGGGGCGGCTTCTGCCGCCGGGGTAGCGGTGTCGGTCATGTTTGCTCCTACAGAAATTCTTCCAGCAGCGCGCAGGTATTGCAGACCAGCGGTGCGCAGGTTTTTATGAAAAGGTTGTTTTGCCGCACGGCGGTCTGGCCTTCGGGCGTAGTGAGGTCATGCCCCAGAACGCCCCTGCACTGCAAGCTGCCATGGGCCTTGGCAAAGGCCTCGGTAAAGGCGTCGCGCCGGGCGTAAAAGGCTTCTTTTTGCGGGCGGGGGCAGGGGCCGCTCGGGCCGTGCATCATGCCCAGCACCATCAGAGCGCCAGAAACACAGCCGCACACCTCGGCTTTGCCCATGCCAGCGCCAAAGGCAGAGGCAATGCGCAGGGTGGTTTCATCTGTGAGGCCAAGGCGGTCGGCAAAATGGTTCAGCACCTGCTGTGCGCAGATAATGCCCATATTGAAATTTTCTTGCACTTCTTCCAGTTCCAATGCTTGGTTCATTTCTCTGCCCTTATGTGCAAAAATAATAAACTAGGGTCACTACGGTCATACTGGTCGCCCGTAGCCCCTGATTGGCAATAATCAGCCGTAAGGCCAACACCGGGCGGAAAAAGCCGGCATAAGAGGGGAACTGGTGCCGGATTGCCCGCATGGGTGTAGAAAGAATGTTGCCCACCATGAGGGCCAGCACCACGTCTCGCGGCGAAAGCCCCCCGGTTTGGAGCACACTGCCCGCTGCGCCAAGGGCAGCGCCAAGCTCTGCGGCCAGATGCAGCACGATGATGCCCATGGCCTGCGGCTTGAGAAACGAAAGCCAGCCCATATGGCTTGCCAGCCACGCCTCAGCCAGAGCAAAATACCCATAGTGCTGCAAGCAGAACATAAGCACGTATATGGGCACTGTAAAATAAACCAGTTTGGGGAGGCGGCGTAAGAAGCGCCGCCATGCCTTATGCAGGGCATCGCTCCAGGCGGTTCCGGGCTCCTTGATATTTTGGCAGGCAATACAGCCGGGCGGTGGCGGCGGCAGCAACCGGCGGGAAAGCAAGACAGTAAAGCCCGTGCGCCCGGCGGCAGCAATCAGCGTAAGCCCCACGTATACCAGAGCAGGAGTGCCAAGCACAGGCCATGTGAGCAGAAAAATGGTGGGGGTATGCACAAGATAAGCGGGCAGGCTGTTGAACAGGTTTGCCAGCATAAGCTCATTGTTCGAAAGTTCGCCCAGATTGTGGCTGTCAGAAAGCAAACCGTTGGCTGCGGCGGGGGAAACAAAGGCCAGTGAAAAGCTGGCGCCCGCAACCTCCCGCAAGTGGGCAGCCCTTGCCAGAGGTGCCGCAAGCCGCGCCAGATGGCGCGTCCAGCGCAGGGCTTCAAGCAGATTCGCGATGAGCAGCCCCACGGCAAGCCCCAACAACAGCCGCACCAAAGGCCAGCCCAAAGAATGCCAAAGGGTGGTGAGTGTCAGTGCGGTATCTGGAGTGGGTGTTGTCATGGGGGTGCTTGTGGCTGCTGACTGAAAGCTGAAAAAGTAGAACCGCCAAGTTTTGCCTGCCCCTGCGGGTATGCCCGCAAGGGCAAAAAATGCGGGTGATGGGAGAGTTAGGGCTTGTAGCCAGTGTCGGGGGGCAGGTCTCTTCGGCTGGCCTCGGCGCGGGCAAGAACGTCGCAGCGTTCGTTTTCAGGATGCCCGGCATGGCCCTTCAGCCAGAGCATGCGCACCTTATGAGTGGAGAGCAGGGGCAGCAGTCGCTTCCACAAATCCACATTGAGCGCAGGTTTTTTGTCGCTCTTGATCCAGCCCTTTTTTTGCCAGCCCCAGACCCAGCGCTTTTCAATGCTGTCGCACACGTATTTTGAGTCAGAGTACAGATCAACTTCGCAAGGGTTCTGGAGCTGGCCCAAGGCTTCAACCACCGCCAGAATTTCCATGCGGTTGTTGGTGGTCAGCTTGTAGCCGCCCGCAAATTCCTTGCGGTAGTCCTGTCCGTCAAGCTTGAGAACTGCGGCCCAGCCGCCGGGGCCGGGATTGCCCAGACATGAGCCGTCAGTATGGATGGTCACTTTCTGCATTGTAGTCCTTTACGCTGGTTCCTGCCGAAGCTGTTCGGCGAGGCGTCAGCATACACGGCAACGTCTTGCTGGGCAATGCGCCTCTTGGGGAGGGGGCAGGTAGATAAAGAGAGAGGGAGGCAGCAGTGAGTTTATTGCCGGGATTACGCGGGGAGTAAACGTCTGCCCGGATATGGTGGAAGAGGGCTTGCGTCGATGGCTCGCAAGCTTGCGCTTGAGGCTGGGCTGGTTCTTAAATTGCCTGAAACATAAGATGCATCGGGGAGGCACCTCTGTGCATACAGGCACCTCCCCGAGAAACATATATTTGTACAGTTCTAGCCGGGCTCATTGCCTGTGCGCATGAGGCATTGCAGCAGCACGTCGGTACCCGCTGCGCAATCTTGCCATGACGTGTTTTCAACTTCGGCATGGCTGCGTCCGCCGATGCTGGGGACAAAGATCATGGCTCCCGGCACAACCTGAGCAATATAGATCATGTCGTGTGAGGCACCGGAAACCATATCCAGGCAAGGCAATGAGAGGCTGGACGACGCCTCGCGCACCATTTCGCGCAACCGCTGGTCAAAAGGAACGCGTGAAACCTGCCATATGCGCTCCGGGGTTACCTCGCATCCAGCCTGTTTGGCGGCCTCGTCCAGTGCGCGTTCTATGCGCAGGCACACTTCATCGGTTGCGGATTCGTCCCATCCGCGCACGTCAATGGTAAACTGCACATCCCCGGCAATAACGTTGCGCGAGTTGGGCGAGACATGCACCTCACCCACTGTGGCCACCACCTGACCAGAAGCGCGGGCTATCTCAAAAATGCGCGCTGTCATGAGAGAAAAGGCGTACATGGCATCGTGCCTGCTGGTCATGGGAGTAGGCCCGGCGTGATTGGGTACCCCTTTCACTCGCACATTGTACCAGCGTAGACAAACGATGCCCTGGGGTACACCAATGGGAATATTTTTTTCTTCAAGTACAGGGCCTTGCTCGATATGCAGTTCAAAGGCCGCATGCACCGGGCGGGGAAAATAGCCGGAATTTCCCATAAAGCCGATGCGTGACAGTTCTTCTCCAAGGCTGAGTCCCTGCTGGTCCTTGAGGGCGTACATGGCCTCCTGTTCAAGCTTGCCCGCCCATACGCCGGAGCCGGAACAGCCAGGGGTGAAGCGTGAACCTTCCTCGTTGGTCCAGTCAGCCACCACGAGGTCACGCAAAAGGGTCACTCCCGCGTCACGCAAGGCATTTACAACCTCAACGCCGGCAACAACGCCCAACATGCCGTCAAATCGTCCGCCAAGCGGTTGTGAATCACCGTGGGAGCCTGTCATCACGGGGGGCAGGGTTCTGTCTTTGCCGGGCAGCACGGCAAAGATGTTGCCCATGGCGTCCACATGGATTTCGCAGCCAAGTTCCGTCAACCATGCGGTCAACTGCCCACGGGCATCCCGGTCTGCATCGGAAAGCGCCAACCGGGTAACGCCACCGCCCGCTGTAGCGCCAAATGCAGATATTGCTTCCATGCGGCTTTGCAGCCGCGCCTTGTCCACGCGCACACTGTTCATGCGTTCTCCCTTCTTTCGTGCTTGTATGCCTTAAGAAGCGGGGGCACGGCTTGTGGCAGCGCCCCCGGTATCCTCTATGACATGCCGAATTTGTCGCGGAACAGTTTGCCGGTGTGTTCCATGTCCGAGTCGGACCATGTGCGGCGCATGCGGTTGAGAGTGGGCATGCCCAAATTGAACTCGTTCAGCCAGTTACGGGCAAAAATGCCATTTTCCGTTTCTTCAAAAATCTGCTGGATGGCGTCTTCGTTGATGACGCGGGGGCCGGAGGTGCGCACAGCAAATTCGCAAGTGCGGCTGGCCCGGCGGGTGAGGTATTCTTCAATACCCACTTCGTCGATGTCATCAATGATGGAGCGTATGGAGCGCACCGCCTTGGCGTAGGCAAAAGAAGCGGGGTAGCCGTTGGCGGTCATAACCTTGTATATGGAGCGCATAAGCTGAATGGCACCGCCATAAAGCACCTGTTCTTCAAAATTGTCGCCCTCGGTTTCGTGCTGGAACGACAGCTTGATGGTGCCCACGCGCGTGCTGCCTACCCCCTTGGCGATGGCAAGGGCCGTGGCTGCGGCATGACCGCTGGCGTCCTGATCCACAGCTACAGCGCCGTAGATGCCCGAACCTTCCTTGAATTTTCGGCGTACCACGGGGCCCGGGCCATTGGGCACAAACAGGATGACGTCCACATCCTTGGGCGGTTTGATGGTGCCGTAGAGTATGGCAAAGCCGTGCGCAAAGCTGAGGGTCTGGCCTGGGCGCAAATTGGCGTGGATTGAGGCATAATACACGGCGGGCTGGGCCGGATCCTGAAGCAGAATGTGTACGATATCTGCTTTTTTTACGGCTTCTTCAATGCCATATACGGCAAACCCGTCGGCCTCGGCGTCCTTCCAGCTATTATGTACGGTTCTGTCGCCCACGCCCACAATCACGTTGATTCCGCTGTCGCGCAGGCTTTTTCCCTGTGCCTTGCCCTGGCTGCCGTAGCCGATGATCGCAATGGTCTTGCCGCGCAGTACCGAAATATCAACGTCTTCGTCCCGGTAAATTTCGCCAAACTGTGACATGGTAAATCCTTATTGAGTAGGCGACCGGCTACAGGGCCACGTCGCGGTTGCAATCTTTGGAATAGATGTAGGTAAGCCGACCCCTGCCCGTGGCGTACACGGCCTGCGGCGTATAGGGGCCAAAAAAGATGAAATCCTCTTTTTGTACCTGAATCCACTCGGCCCCAAGCAGATAAATGCCTTCGCCCTCCAGCAGATAGGCTCCGTGTTCCTGCACATGGGTTTCCACAAAGGGGTGGCAGCCAGCGGGCTCAAAGCTGAGCGTGTGCATGTTCATGTCAAAGCCAAGGTGGGTGGGCAGCAGATCGCGTATGAACACGTTTGCCATGTCTTCATAAATGCGTTCTTCCATGTTTGCGGTATTGCCAAACACGGGCTCGGCCTCATGCCCGGGCAGGGCGACGTAACGCTGCTTGTAGAGCAGAAAGCGCACCGGGGAGCCGGTGGGATTGGTAAAGGCAAGTCCCTTGCCCGCAGGTGAAAATACATAACCGCCAGGGGTGAGTTCTTCTTTCTGACCGCAGGTGGTGACGGTCAACGCACCCGTGCCGTCCATGACGTACAAAAAGGCCTCCACTCCCGCCTCTTGAGCAAAGGGGGCAACAGTCCCGCCACCGGGCAGGGCAGTGCCAACATACTGCACAAAGCTTGCCCCCAGCTTGGGTGAGGCAATGACGGACATGGTGCAGCCCTCAATGCCAGGGATAACATTGCGCACCCGCCCTTCTGGCGGAATAACCGCGTATTCACCTGGGCGGATAATCGCCCGTGTTTTCAGCAAACCCTCTGGATAAGCCATATGCCCTCCTGGAGCAGATTCAGGTTTTGTTTGCTCAGGCCGGGTGCCGCCCGGTCTCCGCAACGGGCATCCGCAATGCGGATGCCGGAGCAATTTGACAATAAATTGCTCAAAAAGATCAGCCTATCGTCTGAATAAACGATGCCAGTTCCGGCGTGGCGGGGTTGGCAAAAAGCGCCCTGGGGGCCCCGGCCTCGTGAACTTTTCCCTGGTGCATGAACACCAGCTTGTTTCCCACC
>QKDT01000215.1 GCA_003251995.1 Desulfovibrio desulfuricans | reverse complement strand
GTGGCTCACGTCGCCGGTAAAGTTGCTCTCACGCAGAACAAAGCGTTGCAGTGCTTCCTCCCGCGCGGCAATAGCCCGCGCCAGCACCCCCACCTCATCATCAAGGCCTGTCAGTGGAATCGGGGATAAACCCTCTGCGTTTTCCTGCGCTTCGGCCTGCATACGTTCCGGGGGGCGGCTTTCCACTGCGGTGGTAAGTCTGCTGAGCGGCCCGGTAAGGCGGCGGCTCAACACAACCGCCAGCACAACCGCCAGCGCCAGCCCGCTTATGGCGCAGAGCAGCAAAATGCGGTTAAGGCGCTGTTTAAGGGCCCAAAAAGCGCCTGTACCGCCATTGAGTACGTAGATGACATCATCCCTGCGCTCAATGAGAATAAATTCTTCCATGTGGTTGATGAAGTGCAGCCCGTCGGGCATATCCTGCCACTGCGGCGGCACCTGCTTGCCCACAAGAAAACGCCAGTGCATGACAACGGCGAGGTCTTCGCCGTAATACAGGTTGCCGCCACCGTTGTCTTCTGCCTCCCAGGCGCGCTTTTCGGCCTCGATAAAGGCCTCCATCACCGGTTTGGCATGCCAGCCCACAAGGTAGGTTCCCAAAGAATCAAAAGAAAGCCGCCCCACTATCCCCAGGGCTGCGCTCATGATCAGGGCCAGAAACACAAAAGCCGCCAGCAGACGGCGTCGGATGCTCGTCCTGCGGCGGGGTGCGGCGGTATAGCGGCCCTCAGGTGTATGATCTGACCGGGGCATCAATCGCTGTCTCCGGGATCAATACTCAGACGGTAGCCCACATGCGGCACGGTATGCAGCAGGGGGACGGCAAAGGGCTTGTCCAGCTCACGCCTCAACTCATGAATGTGTGTGCGCAACGCGCTGCCTTCCGGCGGATCGTCCCCCCAGAGGGAGTGCTCCAAATATTCACGCCGCACAAGCCCCGGTGCAACGCGCATGAGCTCGTCGAGAATGCGAAAACCCGTGGGGCTCAGGCGTAGACGACGCCCCTGACGTTCTGCCCAGTGTTCGCTGGCGTTAAAGGTCACATCCGCATACCTACAGAGGCTTCCACCATCTGCACTGTTGCCGGAGGCCATTCGTCCACGCCGCAGCAGAGCGCGGATACGGGCCTCAAGCTCTTTGAGGGCAAAAGGCTTGACGAGGTAGTCGTCCGCCCCGGCTTCAAGCCCAAGAACACGGTCAGCCACCGTGTCCCGCGCAGTAAGCATGATTATGGGCATTTGTCTGTGGTGTTTTTCGCGCAGTTGGCGGCACAGGCTTATGCCGTCAATGCCAGGCATCATTATGTCCAGCACCATGCAGTCAAAGTGCTGATCAAGCGCCATGGCGAGCCCTGTTTTGCCATTACGGGCACAATCAAGCTCGTAGCCCAGCGGTTCCAAAAAGGTGTAAAGGTTGGCGAGAATGTCCTCGTTATCCTCTACAAGCAACAGAGCAACTGCCATATTACCGCCTGGAGGAGCCAATCTTTGGTGCAGGAGCCGTTGTTTCCGGCAGGTCTTTTGCCGTAATCGGGCCGAGAATAAATATGGAATCCACTTCAACCTCATTGGGCCGTTTGCGGTTCCAATCTACATGCCCCTGTAGGCGCACCTTATCTTTTGGGGTGATCGTAAGCTGCTCAAAAACCTTGTTGTCTATTTCCACAACAACCTGACCACTGTGGTCTTCAAACAGATAGCGATGCTTGCGGCGGGGCAGTTTTTCCACCAAATGCCCCTCTAGCACGCAGGGGGCATCGTCCTGCGCGTTCAACACGTCAACGGCCCTTGTGACTTTAGTGGCAACGCCTGGCCCCTCAAACCCTGCGGCAGCGGGAGCCGAAGGCATATAGAATACTAAGCCGAAGACCAGGAGCAAAGATGAAAAAAAAGACCGGGCAGGCCGCGCTGTTCGCATGCTGTTCTCCAGAAAGGCCGGACTGCGCCGCCGACTGAATGGGTATTTTCAGGTGGACATGCGTGCGGACAGCCAAAAAGATTCAAGGTATTTCCCGATGCCCGGCACTGCGCGCAGCCACGGACATCGGGAATTCCGCAATTCGCGGGTTATTTCTGTACTTCAGCCTTGCGCACTGCCATCACGCCTTCCTTGCCGCCCTTGACCACCATAACGCCGGTCAGGTGAACCTTGCTCTGTGCTTCAAGATGCGCGGCAGCGGCGGCTTTTTTGCCAAGGGCCACTGTCATGCGACCAGTTTCGTCTTCAAAGACGTAGCGGTTTTTCTTGCCCTGCACGGGTTCAATGATGGTGCCGGTTACGGACACGCGGGTTTTGTTGGCAGAGGTCAAAGCCTTGGCTACCGTATCGACCGGAGCGGCTTTTGTCACGCTTTTGGCCTTGCGGGCCGCGTGGGGAGCAGCGGGCGCATCTGTGGTGCTGGCAGCATAGGCCGGGGCGGCAAGCATAAGGGACATGAGCATGATAAGCAGATAACGCATATTTCCTCCAAGAAAGTGCTGAAAATTTTTATGCATCGCGCCACATGTCGCGTGCGCATTTACATTGCAAATACACACGTCAGCAAAGCGTTAAGATTTATGCGCCCTGCAATTTTTTTTCATCACGGCAACTTCCTTGAGTTTTTTTCACCCGTTACAGACCCCACCTTGTGGTAGCTGATCAAAGCTGTTACGCTGCGCGACATGAAAGAGCTTGATCCGCATACTATCCGCCCCTGCCTTGCCTGTGGCGGAACAAATGTTCATATGGAATCCATGCTGCCCCTTGGTCGCAGACAAGAAGTGTGGCGCGTCGTCTGTTCCTGTGGGCAGACCTCGCAGCAATGGTCGGTATCACATGGCGCAGCAATCCGCGCCTGGAACCGCAACCTTGCCGAAGAACTTGAGCTGGGCAATGTCGCTGCCCCCAATGTGCCCGCAAGAGTTGACCTCACTGACGGCCCCAAACGGATATTCCCTGCACCAGACTAGC
>QKDT01000288.1 GCA_003251995.1 Desulfovibrio desulfuricans | reverse complement strand
GGGGGGCCGCGCAGGGGGCGCAGCCCCATAACCGGCCCCACCTTGCCGCCCGCCGCGCAGGCGTCCCAAGCTTCGCCGGGGGGGCGTCCCCCCTCATCCGACGGGTAGATAACAGCCGAAACTGGCACATAAAAAAGGGAGCAAACCCCAAAGGTATGCTCCCTCGTAACAGTTTACAAAATTGTTCTACAGCGTGGGCGCACCAATTCCAGGCAAAGCCTGCTCCATGGCATACCCCAGCGAAAGCAGCTCGCCCTCGCCAAAAGCCTTGCCAAAAAGCTGCATGCCCACGGGCATACCACTCTCCGCACCAACCCCCACGGGCATGGAAAGCCCCGGCAGCCCCGCCAGATTGAGCGAGAGGGTGTAGGCGTCCATAAGGTACATCTGGAGCGGATCGGCAGTCAGGCTACCTACATTCCACGCGGTAACGGGCGAAACCGGTGCCCACAGGGCATCGCATTTTTCAAGGGCGGCAAGGTATTCGTCACGGATGAGGCGGCGCACCTGAGCAGCCTTGCGGTAGTAGGCATCGTAATAGCCGGAAGACAGCACATAGGCTCCCAGCATGATGCGGCGTTTTACTTCCTGCCCAAAGCCTTGAGTGCGCGAGTGTACGTAGAGTTCCTCAAGATTCTTGATGTCAGCAGCGCGGCGACCGTAGCGAACGCCGTCAAAGCGGGCGAGGTTGGAACTGGCCTCTGCCATGGCGATGATATAGTAGGTGGCGATGGCGGCATCGGTATGGGGCAGGCTCACTTCCACCAACTCCGCGCCCTGTGCCTGTGCGATATCCATAGCGTTTTGGCACACGGCGCGCACTTCGGGGGCCAGGCCTTCGCCAAAAAATTCCTTGGGGATGCCCAGGCGGGCACCCTTGAGGCCCTTGCTGCCAAGAGCAGCCACATAGTCATCCACGGGGCGCGGTGCGCATGTGCCGTCACGCTGATCATGACCGGCAATAACGCCAAGCACGCGGGCGCAGTCTTCTACCGTGCGGGTCAGCGGGCCAACCTGATCCAGCGAAGAGCCATAGGCGATGACGCCGTAGCGCGAAACACGACCGTAGGTGGGCTTAAGGCCCACGCAGCCGCACAGCGAGGCGGGCTGACGGATGGAGCCGCCGGTATCCGTGCCCAGTGAGGCAAAGCACTGACCGGAAGTGACGGAAGCGGCAGAGCCGCCGCTGGAACCGCCAGGCACCTTGTTGACATCGCGCGGGTTGCGGGTGGTCTGGTAGGAAGAGTTTTCCGTGGTGGAACCCATGGCGAACTCGTCCATGTTGGCTTTGCCAAGGATGATGGCTCCGGCCTCGCGCAGTTGCTGCACGGCAAAGGCATCGTAGAACGGCGTGTAGTTTTCAAGAATGCGCGAGCCAGCCGTGGTGCGCAGCCCCTTGGTAGAAAGGGCGTCCTTAACTGTAACCGGCACGCCCCACAAAGGCTTGGCAGGGTTGGGGCCGTCCTTGTCCAGGGCAGCGGCGGCGGCAAGCGCTCCATCACGGTCAACGGTGAGCATTGCCGCAATGCGCGGTTCGGTTGCATCCATGCGCGCAAGGCAAGCCGTAACGGCGTCAACCGCGCTCATTTCCTTTTTTTGCAGAGCCTGAGCCGCTTGTGTGAGCGAGAGGGAACAAATTTCGGTCATGGCGTTCTCAAATATTTTCTGCACGGCGTCTGTGCGCGGTGCGTTTGTTGTGCGGGCTGCTCTGGCGAAAGGGAGAGCGCATCGTAGCTTGAATTCCCAAAGGCCGGAGCGGACATCTTGAAGCTTTGAGAATGGGCATTCTCAAAGGCAACATGCACTAAACGATGCGGGGTACGATAAAATATTCGCCGTCAGCTTCGGGCGCATTGGCGAGTACTTCGCTACGTTCACGCCGCCGGGCGGATACGTCGTCCCTCAATGGGCCTGGGTGCTGGGCCGGGCTGTACAGCGGCTCCACATCGTTTGTATCCACGCGCGCAAGTACGTCCATATAGGCCAAGATATCGCCCATCTGGCGGGCAAACAGGGCCTGTTCCTCTTCGCTGACGCTCAACCGCGAAAGTGTCGCCATGTGGGTCACTTCTTCCAGGCTGATGTTTTTGTTGTCTGCCATGTGTATTCCTTTGAAAGCAATGCCTGTGGGCGCTATCAGCGCTTTGCGGGCAGGCTGAGTTTATACGAGGGGCGGGGCGTGTTGCTCATGATCGGTGCAGATTGTGGCATCTGACCGTTTTGCACTGCCGGTGTGGCCTCCGCTCCGGCGGCAGGGGCCGCAAGGGGAGCGCCAGTGGCATCCACTGGCGGCAGACCCTGCATGCGCAGCGCGGCCTGTTGCAACACTCGCGCGCGGGTTTGCTGGAAGGTCTCCACATCCACAGGCGTCATGCCATTGGACGAAACACCGAACAAAAAGAGCTTTTGGTGGGCAACGCCCGCATTATCCCACGATATGGGAGCCATGCCCCAGATCATTTTGGAGGCGCGCTGGGCGCGGGCGGTGACCTGTGGTGTTGTCAGACGCGAATCAAGCCCCATGGATGCGCCAAAGCGAATAAAGTCGTAGCCCAGAGCGGTCCAAAAGTCCGTGCCTGGGGCCTGAAGCCCACGGGGAGCCTGCGGCTGGTTCCATGCCGCGGGAAAAACAGCCAGGGCGAATTTGTCGGCATTGGCGACAGTCTTGCCAGAGAGGCTCTGCTCCCAAAGCGTTGTACCCAGCAGCACCAGCCGATCCTCACCATTATAAAGCAGGCTTGTGGTCAGCATTTCCATGCTTTTCCACGAATCGGGCAAAAAGAGGGCTTCAAACGATGTCTGCGGTACAGGCGTTTTGCTGCCTTGCGGCGTCTGCGCGTTGATAAGCGGCGCTACGGCATCGCTCCACGATGCTGGTTCCGCGGGATTGTATGAGGCCTTTTGCAGCACCATATTGTGGCTGGCAAGGCTCTGTTCCATCAGGCCGGTCATGCGCACTCC
>QKDT01000435.1 GCA_003251995.1 Desulfovibrio desulfuricans | reverse complement strand
CGCCGGAGGGTGAAATTACGCGTCCGCAGGGCAGAGAAATCAGTTATTAATACGACGCGTAAGCGAATCCCGTGCCCGAAAGGCTACAAATCCTGCTAAAAAAGCCCCCGGCACTAAACCATATGGTTTGTGAGCCGGGGGCTTATATTCCATTTGTTGCCGAGTACCTAGTGCAGAACCTGCGCCTTGCGGAAGTTCACATAGGCCTCGCGCATGGCAATATAGGGGTCTACAGCTACGGTATTCAGGTCTTCATAAAGGGGCAGCACGTCGCCAAGGGCATTAAAACGTAGGCCACCGCTAATACCCGCGCTCAGTTCCAATGGCTGAAGGTAGAACAGAGGGTCGGCAAATAGGTCGCCAGCACGGCCTACGGTATCACGAGCCGAGCTTGGGCCAATGATGGGCCACACAATGTAGAAGCCGTGACCAATACCCCAGCGGCCCAGTGTTTGCCCAAAGTCTTCGCCAGTGGGATCAACTGGTACAATGGTTTTATATCCTTTTGCCACGTCGGCAAAGCCAGCGCTGGATGTGGTATTGATGATAAACCGTCCAAATTCTACACCAGCCTCAAAAAAGCGGAACTGCAAAATATTGTTAACAAAACGCACTGGAAACAGCAGGTTGGAAAAGAAGTTTTTCAACCCTGCGCGTATCTGGTGCGGAGTAACAGCCTCCCAGGCGGAGTATGCGGGTTTGGCTATATAGAGGAAGAAAATGTCGTTGAAGTGGAACCAGAATCTGTTCCACGGTTCGATGGGGTCAGAAACGCTCTGGATAGGTTCGTTGTCGTAGTCGTCCAGCGTGTTGTCTGCACGCATGGTGCCGTAGGGCGTTACCGTAATGGCCCCGGGTTGGAGCTGGGGCGCATTGCCGTATACCGTGGACGGTGTCGGAGACTGGCTTGGCGCCGCACTTGCTGGGGCGTGCCATAAGCATAGCAGCGCAACCAGCAGAAAGCCGGGTACATAGAGATGCCCTGGCAAAATAGACGTTGAATTATTGTCCATTGCCCTGCCGGACCTCCTGCGCCTTGGCCTTGACCCTGGCGATAAGCTGGTCAGGGCTGCCGCTGTTCAGAATGTCCTGAAACTGGGTGCGATAGTTTTTGACCAGGCTGATGTTTTCAATCAGCACGTCATAAACAAGCCAGGAGCCATTTTTGGGCAGCATACGATAGGCCACGGGGACTTTTTTTGAGTCCTTCATGGTGATGATTGTGCGTACTTCGGTGCGATCGCCTTTGGGGGACGATACCTCACCCGTGTACACAACCTGCTCGCCATTGTAGCCGTCAATTTTGCTCAGGTAGGTATTCATGAGCAGTTCGGCAAAAGCATCGCTGAACTGCTGCTGCTGCGTAGGGCTGAAGGTACTCCAGCGGGGCCCCACAGTGCGCGACGAAAATTCTCTAAAATCAAATATGTGCAGCACTTCGTCTTCAATCTGCTGGCGCAGCGGGCCGCGCGTGGCAGGATTGACGTAGTCGGGGTTTTTTATGGAACTGAGAATTCGGCTGATGGAGGTCTCAAGCGCCAACTGGGCGGGAGATCCGGCATGAGCCGCAACCGGTAACAGAGAAACAGCCAGCAGCACAAACAAAAAGGCCTTGGCTATATGACGCGTAATCGCATGAATGGTCATTGTTATTTGACTCCTCCGAAGGCGTATTTGCCGATGAGGGAACCGAGGTCGACGGCGGATTCCGTTTCTGTAATGGTGTCGCCAGCCGCGAGGATGTGTTCCGACCCACCGCGCGAGAGGCTAACGTACTTGTCACCTATAAGGCCGCTGGTGCGGACAGAGGCAATGCTGTCGTCTGAAAGCTTCAAATCTTTATCGAGCCGCAGACGCACTACGGCCTGATTGCGGACAGGGTCTGGGTCAAGAGCAATGCTGACCACACGACCCACCGGCACCCCGGCCAACTCAATATCCGCCCCAACACGCAGGCCGGAAACGGAATCAAAGTTAGCAGAAAGTTCAAAGCCCTGCTGGCTGAAAACTTCCATCTTGCCCAGCTTGATGGTCAGATAAGCAACACATACAAGGCCAAACAGGACAAAAAGGCCAACAGCGGTTTCACGAACAGTACTCATAAGGTTTAAACAACTCCACGAATAAATCGGCAATGAGATCCAATGCCAGTATAAGTGCGGCATGGCAAAGTTTCAAGCCCTACTATAAGGTAGGTATTTTTATACTTGAGCATACTTGCCTAAAGCGACATTGCGCTGTGACGGAAGGTATAAATGCTATACTGCACAGGGCAACACCGCCGCGTTCATCATCATACGTGAGCTGGTACGGCCTACGATGACAGCCAGCGGTCAAGGGCCTGCCGTACAGTCGGGTCTGGCGCTTCGCCCATGGCTGCCTGAACATCGCCCGGCTCACGCCGTAAAAATTGTTGCAGATATGCGTTGTCGCTTGCCTCAAGCTCAGCCAGCGAGCCGGAAAAAAGCGCGCGCCCTTCGCCTAGCACCAAAACATGGTCGGCTATGGCACGCAGGCTGCTCAGATCGTGGCTGACAACCACCACCGACATGTCGGAATACTGCCTGCGCATGGCAAGCAGAAGTTCGTCCATGCGAGCGGCGGTGATGGGGTCAAGGCCAGAGGTAGGCTCATCACACAGCAAAATGCGCGGTTCTGCCACAATAGCACGCGCAAGGCCTGCGCGTTTGCGCATGCCGCCAGAAAGCTGGTTGGGATAAAAATCGGCAAAATCTTCAAGCCCCACCATGCGCAGTACGCGCAGCCCAGTATCCCGAATAAGTTTTTTGGAAATATTCAGATGCTCCGTGAGGGGCAGGGTGACGTTTTGCACCAGTGTGAGCGCGCCCAGCAGGGCGCCATCCTGAAACAGTACGCCCATGTTGCGGCGCATACGCCTAAATTCTTTTTGCGGCAGGCCAAAAAGGTCGTTGTCGCCTATAAGCACCTGGCCCGCCTGTGGGCGTGAAAGACCGATAATATGGCGCAGTAGTGTGGATTTGCCGCAGCCGGAACCGCCAAGGATAACAGAAACCTTGCCGCCCGGAAGCACCGCATTGACATCGCGCAAAACTACATGCTCGCCGTAGCCTACGCTGAGTGTCCTAAATTCAATGTCCCATGCCTGCATGAATACCGCCTGTCGCCTCTGAAGTAGCTGGTCTGTTGGATATAAAGATACTGTGCCGCAGTAAATATTGCCCTGCGGGCCTTGTGGCGCTTTAAAAAGTATAGCGCAGGGTGGCAGGAGGGGCAAGTGTGGCAGATTTGCCGCGCGGCAGGCATTGCCAGCCGCGCGGCTTTATGAATCAAGGCTGGTTGGCAACGGCGTGCAGCAGTTCTCTGCGCCCGCAAATGGTGTTGCCAGTGGGTGCCGGGCAAGAGCCCGCAAGCCCTTAGTCGGTAGGCATATCGTCGGGGAAGTCGGCATTGGCGTAGACATTCTGAACGTCGTCATTGTCGTCCAGGGCGTCCATGAGGCGCAGCACCTTCATGCCCACTTCAGCGCTGACAGCCACAAGGTTTTGCGGAATCATGGCCAGCTCGGCTTCCTGCATTTCGATGCCGGCTGCTTCCAGTGCATCGCGCACGGAAGTAAAATCAGCCATGGCGGTGTGGATGGTCCACACGTCTTCATCGTCGATGACGTCGTCAGCACCAGCCTCAAGGGCGGCTTCCATGATTTTGTCTTCGGGGTATGCGGCCTTGTCAACGGCGATAACGCCCTTGCGGTCAAACATCCAGCCCACGCTGCCGTTTTCACCCATGGCGCCGCCATGCTTGGTGAAAAGGTGACGCACTTCGGCAACGGTGCGGTTTTTGTTGTCAGTAGCCACTTCCACCATAATGGCAATGCCGTTGGGGCCGTAACCTTCGTAGAAGGTTTCGATCAGATCGCCGCCCGCATCTTCACCCGTACCCTTGCGGATAGCAGCTTCAATCTTGTCCTTGGGCAGGTTGACGGCCTTGGCAGCGGCAATTGCCGCGCGCAGGCGGGAGTTGCCCACAGGATCGCCGCCGCCCTTGGCTGCGATGATGATTTCTTTGGCGGCCTTGGTGAAAATCTTGCCGCGCTTGGCGTCCTGGCGACCTTTACGGTGCTGGATATTGGCCCATTTACTGTGACCTGACATAAAACCTCCGAAACCTTGTGTAGAGTATGTTTATATACCCGGCGGCGCGTCGTCGGCAACTTCTTGCGAAGCTTCCCCGGCAGTTTCGCCCGGTATATGCGCCGTTGGGGTAGCGCCCGCCTGACCACGAAAACCAAGGCCAACAAAAAATGTTTCCTTGCTTTCTGCCCGCGAGCTTTTGGGCTTGAATGATTTGACCGTATCAAAAGCCTTGCGCATGGGCGCAAGCAGCTCCTGAATATCCGGTCCCATAAAAATTTTCACCACAAAACTGCCGCCCTTTTTAAGGTGCAGACAGGCTACAGCCAATGCCTCGACAGTAAGCTCAAGCGAGCGGGCCTGATCTGTAAAGCGCGTGCCGGTGGTGCGTGGAGCCATGTCGCTGATGACAACGTCAAAAGGCCCAAGCTCTGTAAGTTTGGCCTCAAACTCAACAGAGCGGTTGAACACGTCTTCCTGCATAAATGTTACCTGCGGCGGAAACACCGTTTCGGTGCTCTGAATGTCGCAGGCAAGCACAAGGCCACGTGTACCGACCTTTTCTGCCGCGCCCATGGACCACGAGCCGGGGGCCGCGCCAAGGTCGAGAACCCGCTGCCCGGGGCGCAGCAGGCGGAACTTGGAGTCCAGCTCTTTGAGCTTGTAGACCGAGCGCGCGGGGTAGTTCTCGCGCTTGGCCTTTAGGAAATAATGATCTCGGTATTCTTTCATGGTAAATTCCAACAGGTAACCATACCCTTTTTTCTCGCGCTAGCCAAGTACACATTCTCGCCCTCCGCAGCAGCCGTCAAAAAACGGCTAAATATATTGACCGCAGCGCGTTGTCAGGATATTTTTTTAATAAGTTTCCAGAACCTGTGATCTCGCACAATATCACCAGTAAGGAGAGGCTATGAAACGGATTTTGTTGGCCGCTTGTCTTGCAGGATGCGCGCTTGGATTTGGCGCGCAAACGGTACTGGCGGAAAGCGTTAAAGTTCCGGTGAACAAAATCAGCAGCGAGGGCGTTGGAGAGGCCATTGGCTTTGTGGTTTTTGAGGACGACGGCAAGGGCGGTATGGATGTAATGGTGGATATCGTTGGTATCCCCCAGGGCGATCACGGCATGCATGTACACGAAAAACCCTCGTGCGCTCCGGCTGCCAAGGATGGCGTCAATGTAGCTGGCCTTTCTGCCGGTGGGCATTATGACCCAACCCATGCTGGCAAGCACGAAGGCCCCGGCAAGCATGGTCACAAGGGTGATTTGCCGCTCATCACAGCCGACGCGCAGCAAAAGGTGAAGGCCAAGTTGCATGTGCCTGATCTGACCACAGCCGACATCAAGGGGCGCTCCCTTATGATCCATGCAGGCGGCGACAATTATTCAGACCAGCCAGCCCCCCTTGGTGGTGGAGGAGCGCGTATTGCCTGCGGCGTGATCAAGTAGCGTTACTGTTTTTGCCATATCCGCACGCTGGCTACACACTGGTTGGGCGGATACTTCAGGCTTTTTACACATGCAAGACTTGCGGTTCTGGCAATGGCGCGCCATTATTGGGCACTGTTTGCCAGCCGCAGGGAAGTAACCTCCGCCTGTAGCCCTTGGCGCGGAGCATTGAATTACCAGGCCCCGCTAGCTTGCCGCAGCGGGGCCTTTTGCTGGCATTGTCTCCGCCGGGAGTGTTTGTGATCCGTATTTTTCGGGGAATATATGACCGAACAAAATAAACGTCCGCTACGGGTTCGTCTGCCGGATTTTTCAGGCCGGGCCATGAGCCTGCCTGATGGCTCCGAAGCCTGGACCTGCCGTGGCGCGGGCGATGCCGTCCTGCTGCTCGGCCTTGGCCCGATGCTGGAAGCGGGGGCGGGTGGGGGCCTGCTTCAGCGATTGCCCCAGCTTGCCGGGGCTTCTGCCGTATTCTGGCTGGAATCCCCGCACATGGCCCAGGCCGTACAGAGTTGGAGAACCGATGCGGGGCTGCCACCGCGTGAACCGTTGCCGGAAAGTTGGCGTGAAGTCTCGGTAGAGCAAGCGTTTGCCATGGCTGCGCAGTGCCGTTGCTACATCTATATGCCCGGCGTGCGGATTGACCCCGATTTCTGGGGGCCGCTGCTGGGCCAGATGGATGCCGTCCACGCGTGCCCGCAAACCTCTTTGCAGGCGGCCTCGCAGCAATTGCCCCCCAAAATTTCGCTTGAGCCTGTGAGGCATGGCGTGTCTTGCCTCGCTGCGGATATGGCGCGTGGCTTTTGTGCCAGATCATCTAGTAAACCCGTGCCTGTGTTGCTGCCGGGTAATGACGGGCTGTTATTGCACCAGGAGCTTCGGGCGGCACTTTTGTGCAGCGGTTTCAGGCAGATAGTCGAGGATTTGCCCCAACCTGATGGCGCTGCTGGCGAACATTCATCTATAAATGACGATACCTTCGCGGCCCGGTGGAGAGATCTTTTGGAGGAGGGCAAGCCCGCCTTTCTGCTCTCGGTAAATTTGCGTGGGCTGGATGCGGACGGTCGTATCTTCCACCTTTGCCGCGCGTTGGGGATCCCTGTTGCGCTGTGGTTTGTAGACAATCCCTGGCATGTGCTGTCTGGCGTTCGCCTGCCCTGGTGGCGTGATGCACATGTTTTTGTGACGGATGCAAGCTTTGTGGATTCTCTCCGTGCGGAGGGCGCGCGCCGGGTATTCCATCTGCCGCTGGCTGTGGCACCGCATATGTGGCGCGATCTGGAGGCCGAATCCTCTGTAAGGGAGCCCCCCTTGTTTGTGGGGCGTTCTGCCTTTCCTGAAAAAGAGCGTTTTTTTGCTGCCGCAAGTGTGCCACAAGCCTTGGAGGCCGAAGCCGCAAAAGTGCTTGAGGCCAGCACTGGGCCGCACGATGCGCCGCATTTTTTTTGGTGGCACAATAAACTTGGGGGCGCACTGTGGCCCGGCTACGATGTGCGCCGACCGGGCCTTGGGGCCGAACGCTGCGCTCAGGCCAACAGGCGACGGTGGCTTTTTGCAGCGGGGGCGGGCAGAGACGGCGGGGCGCGCATAATCGGCGACGATGGCTGGAAAGCCCTGCTGCCTGCTGCGGGGATACTGCCGCCAGTGGATTATTACGCGTCCCTGCCCGAGATATACGCGCGGGCCGAAGCCGTGCTGAACGTGACCAGCCTGCTGCTGCCATACAGCCTGAGTCAGCGGCATTTTGACGTATGGGCCAGCGGCGGTCTGCTGTTGAGCGACGCAACACCTGGGCTCGAGATTTTTCCCCCGGAGCTGACCGAACCCATAAAGTTGCAGGGGCCCGCCGATTTTATGCCCAGATGTGCGTGGTTCAGGGCGCATCCACAAGAGGCGCTGGAGTTGCGCCACGCGTGGCGTGAGCATATCCGCGCGCAGCACAGTTATGAGCAGCGCATTCAGCGTATTCTTGAAGTGCTGGACTAATCATCTGGCGATGGCTGTGTTGACTGGCAAACAGGAGAAAGGCTTGACAAGTCGCGCAGTTTTGCCTAATGGTCTTTCTCTGCGTTAAGCTTTCCATTGTGGGGAAGTAGCTCAGCTGGGAGAGCATCGCCTTCGCAAGGCGGGGGTCGAGGGTTCAAATCCCTTCTTCTCCACCACAATATCAAGGGGTTACGGGTAATGCCGTGATCCCTTTTTTTATGCATTCCATATAGTTGTACTGGAGTTATGTCCCAGCCTTTCTACCTCGTTTGAGGCGCGGCACGATACCCATTTGTATGGGTAAGCCAAAATAGATTGGCAATCGGGCTGCAAGTTAGGTAGAAACAACGCATTGTTCCAAGTGGCAGGAATAGAAACGGGTTGTGCCTTGTTATAAGGATGAAGAGGAACGTCATGGGCAATTCACTTTCGTGCTTTAAAGCCTACGATATCAGAGGACGTGTACCGGGAGTGCTCAATGCCCCGCTGGCACGTGCCTTGGGCAGGGCTGTTGTTGAAATACTCGGCGTTGACAGCGTTGTGATTGGTCGGGATGCCCGGCTTTCCGGCCCGGAACTGCGCGATGCACTGGCCTTTGGGCTGCGTGAGGCTGGGGCGCAGGTCACGGATATCGGCATGTGCGGCACGGAAGAAATTTACTATGCCGCTGCCAATCAACCCTTTGGCGCTGGCATCATGATTACGGGTAGCCATAACCCGGCGGACGAAAACGGCTTCAAGCTGGTGCGCGGCGGGGCCATTCCCATCAGCGGCGATTCCGGCCTGTTTGCCTTGCGCGACCGGGTAGAGGCCATTCTTGCCCAAGGCGACACCGAGGCAAAGCCTGAGGGCGCAAACGCGCTTCAGCAGGCTTCTTTTCGCGCGGCCTATGTGGCCTGGCTGCTTGAATACAGCGGTGCCGGGCAACTTGCGCCGGTTGCTGGACGCAAGCCTCTGAAAACCGTGGCTGATGCAGGTAATGGTTGCGCCGGGCTGGTTTTGAAAGACCTGATGGATTCCTTGCCTTTTGAATTTGTCTGCCGACAGATGCAGCCTGATGGCACCTTTCCCGATGGTGTACCCAACCCCCTGCTGCCTGAACGCCGGGCCGCCACAGCCGCAGCCGTGCGCGAATCTGGCGCGGACATGGGCGTGGCATGGGATGGCGATTTTGACCGCTGCTTTTTTTATGACGCGGACGGCAATTTTATTGAGGGCTACTACTGCATAGGCCTGCTGGCTCAGGAGTTGCTGCGTCGGGTGCCGGGTGGCAAGGTGGTACACGACACAAGGGTGTACTGGAACACGCAGGAAGTGGTGGAGGCCGCTGGTGGTCTGCCTGTCATGGGCAAGACCGGGCATGCCTTTATGAAGGAACGCATGCGCGCGGAAGACGCCGTGTATGGCGGCGAGATGAGCGCACACCATTACTTTAGGGACTTTGCCTACTGCGATTCGGGTATGCTGCCCTGGCTGCTGGTGGCTTCTTTGCTGCACCGTACGGGCAAGCCGTTGGCTGATCTGGTGGCAGAACGTATGGAAGCCTATCCCTGCAGCGGCGAAATTAACCGTCGGGTGCAGGATGCCCCGGCTCTCATGAAGCTGGTGAGAGACAAGTACGCCGCCTCGGCCCTGCACGAAGACGCCATGGACGGTGTTAACCTTGAATTTGCCGACTGGCGTTTCAACCTGCGCATGTCCAATACCGAACCCCTGCTTCGCCTGAACGTTGAGAGCAAGGGAAACCGCGCGCTGACAGAAGAAAAAACGGCTGAAATCCTGAATTTTCTTGCGGAAAAGGGCGGGGCCATACCTGTCTGATCCCTGGTTGGCAAGGTTGCGGAGCGCTTGTTTACGGGCGGCTGATGGCGTAACATAATAATAGTCAGCGTATGGCTGTGACGAGCTTGAGACGGGCTTGAGCTGGCGCAATGCCGGGGTTTTCTTGGTGGGGTATCCTGCAACACTGATAACTCTCTGGTGTTATTTATACTGTACGCTCTCATTGGTAACATCTGTCGTTCGGTTGTTCCAATGTTGATGCAATGATGAGGAAATTCATGCAGAATATTGCTCCTGTCATTCTGTGCGGCGGCAGCGGAACACGCTTGTGGCCTCTCTCGCGCGAGACGTACCCAAAGCAATTTGTTGATCTGGGCGGCGGTAAGACGCTGTTCAAGGACACTGTGCTGCGGGCGCGGCATACGCCGGATACCTTGGAGCCTGTTATTGTGTGTAACGAGGCCCACCGTTTCTATGTGACAGCTGAACTGTATAAATGCGGCACAACTTCTGGCGCGGCCTCATGCGTTGTGGCGCAGAATTCTGCGTCAGCCTGCGGTAATTCCTCAAATAATGGCTGCTACGGTAAAATTCTGCTGGAACCGGCACCCCGCAACACGGCACCCGCCATTGCGCTGGCAGCCTTTGCCCTGCAGGATGGTGGCGCAGACCCGCTTATGCTGGTATTGCCTTCTGATCACGCCATCGGCGATGAATCCACTTTTTTTGAAGGCGTGAAAAATGCCGCGGTTCTGGCGGAACAGGGGTATATTGTTACCTTTGGCATTACGCCCACAGGGCCGGAAACCGGTTTTGGCTACATAGAACAAGGTGAAGCCCTTGGGGCCCCTGGCTACAAGGTGGCGCGCTTTGTGGAAAAACCCGATGCTGCCGCTGCCTCCGCCATGTTGGCAAAGGGCGGATATTCATGGAACAGCGGGATGTTTTTGGTGCGTGCCTCTGTGTACCTGAAAGAGCTGGAACGCTTCGCTCCCCAGATATATGACGCCTGCCGTGCTGCCTGGAAGGGTCGCAAGGACGATCAGGTTTTTTCACGCCCGGACAGTGAGGCTTTTCTTGCTTCCCCGTCTGATTCCATCGACTACGCAGTTATGGAGCAGACCACTCTGGCAGCCGTTGTACCGCTTGGGGTGAGCTGGAGCGATCTTGGCTCGTGGGAAGCCTTTTATCAGATCGGGCAGCAGGACGCCTGCGGTAATGTCTGCTCGGGCGACGTCATGGCAGAAGGCGCTGAAGATTGTTATTTGAACTCGAACCACCGTTTGCTGACAGCCATTGGTGTGAGCGGGCTGGTAGTGGTGGAAACGCAGGATGCCGTGCTGGTTGCACCGCGTGATCAGGTGCAGGACGTTAAAAAAATTGTTGCTCGCCTGCAGAGTGCGCAACGGCCCGAATGCAAACAGCACCCCTTGGTGTACCGTCCCTGGGGCAGCTATGAAACCCTCGTTATGGACGGGCGTTTTCAGGTCAAACGCATTATTGTCAATCCAGGTGCCGAGCTTTCGTTGCAGATGCACCATCACCGTGCCGAACACTGGGTAGTGGTAAGCGGTACGGCAGAAGTGACCAACGGCGCGGAAAATCAGTCAACGTACATTCCCGTGGGTACCATGCACCGTTTGAAAAATCCTGGGGTTATCCCTCTGGTGCTTATCGAAATCCAGTCTGGCACCTATCTGGGCGAGGATGACATTGTGCGTTTTGCTGATGTGTATGGGCGGGAAGGGTAGCCTTAGCTACCGGGCTGCCAAGCTGCTTTAGAGGCAGTGGACAATGGCGGTCTTGCAAGGTATTTTACCCGCCTCTTTGTTGGCAGCATAGAGCTTTAGCCTTTGTAGCTTCACCATCAAAACGATACGTATTCAAAATATGAAAAAAGCGCTTATAACCGGCATTACCGGGCAGGATGGGGCTTACCTCGCGGAATTTTTGTTGAAAAAGGGCTATGAGGTGCATGGCATCAAGCGGCGCGCCTCGTTGTTCAACACTGACCGCATCGACCATCTGTATGAAGACCCGCACACCAATCGGCGGCATTTTATTTTGCATTATGGCGACCTGAGCGATTCCAGTAATCTGGTGCGCCTGATGCAGGAAGTTAAGCCGGACGAAGTGTACAATCTGGCGGCGCAAAGCCATGTGCAGGTGTCTTTTGAGTCACCCGAGTACACGGCGGATGTGGACGCTCTTGGAACACTGCGCCTGCTTGAAGCTATTCGTATTGCAGGGCTTGCGGAAACAACCCGTTTTTACCAGGCATCCACCTCTGAGCTTTTTGGCCTGGTGCAGGAAGTGCCGCAAACGGAAAAAACGCCGTTTTACCCGCGTTCTCCCTACGCCTGCGCCAAGCTCTACGCCTATTGGATTACGGTCAACTACCGTGAAGCCTATGGCATGTATGCCTGCAACGGCATCCTGTTTAACCATGAATCACCCATCCGTGGCGAGACCTTCGTGACCCGCAAGATCACCCGCGCGCTGTCGCGTATGGTGCTTGGTCTGCAGGATTGCCTGTATCTTGGCAACATGGACGCCAAACGCGATTGGGGGCATGCCCGCGATTACGTTGAAATGCAGTGGCTTATGCTGCAGCAGGAACTGCCGGATGATTTTGTTATCGCCACCGGGCGGCAATTCTCCGTGCGCGATTTTGTCAACGCGGCTGCCGCCGAGCTTGGTGTGAAACTGAGCTGGCAGGGCAATGGCGTGGATGAAACCGGCACGGTTGAATCTGTGGATGTTGCCAGATTGCAGCAGGTTGCTGGCAACCGTCAGGGCCTGGAGTGCCACCTCAAGCATGGTGATGTCATTGTGCGCGTTGATCCGCGTTACTTCCGCCCCACCGAGGTGGAAACTCTGTTGGGCCATCCCGCCAAGGCCAAGGAAAAGCTGGGTTGGGAACCCACGACTTCTTTTGAAGAAATGGTGGCGGAAATGGCGCGAGAAGATCTGGCCCTAAGCATGCGCGATGCCGTGTGCAAGGTGGCGGGCTTTAAAACATTCAGCCACAACGAGTAGGTTAATGCGCAAGGATGCTCTGGTCTATGTGGCGGGCCATCGGGGGCTGGTAGGCAGCGCCCTGTGTCGTGCTTTGACGCGTTCAGGCTATGAGCGGCAGCTCACCCGCACGCATGCTGAACTGGATTTGTGCGATCAGGCCGGGGTGCGGGCTTTTTTTGCCCAGCACC
>QKDT01000223.1 GCA_003251995.1 Desulfovibrio desulfuricans | reverse complement strand
GTGCTCCTGGTGCTGGTGCTGCTGTTCAAGCCCACAGGGTTGCTGGGTGAGCGAATGGAGGAGAAAATCTAATGCGCCTGAACAGAAGCACCATTCTGAGCATTATGGTCATGCTGCTGTTTGGCCTTGTGCTCTCGCAAGCAGATACCTTTCTCGGCGACTATCAGATTTACATCGCCAAACTCATTTTCATCAACGCCATTCTGGCGCTCTCGCTCAACCTCATCTATGGTTTCACTGGCCTTTTCTCTCTGGGACATGCCGGATTTATCGCCATTGGCGCGTATGTTTCGGCCCTGTGCATCCTGAGCCCAGAGCAAAAAGAAATGATGTGGATTCTTGAACCCATCATCTGGCCTTTCTCCGATCTCTTTACGCCTTTTTGGGTTTCTGCACTGGCTGGCGGGGTAGTGGCAACCATATTTGCCTTTATCATCGCGGTGCCTGTGCTGCGTCTTGGTGATGACTACCTTGGCATTGCCACGCTTGGTTTTGCTGAAATCATCCGCGTTATGATTGTTAATGCAACTTCGATCACCAACGGTTCGCTGGGTATCAAGGGCATTCCCGGGCACGCCAGCTTGCTGTCGTGTTACATATGGATGCTCTTTACGCTCATTGTGCTGTCGCGGCTTATATTCAGCAATTACGGCAACGTAATGCGCTGTATACGTGATAACGAAATAGCCGCCAGAGTCATGGGCATCAACGTGTTTCGCTACAAGGTGCTTTCGTTCTGCGTGGGCGCGTTTTTTGCCGGTGTGGGCGGGGCGCTGCTGGGGTCTCACCTCTCCACCATCGATCCCAAGATGTTCAACTTTTTGCTGACCTTCAACGTACTTATGTTCGTTGTGGCTGGCGGTCTTGGTTCGCTGACGGGCAGTTTGCTGGGGGCCACGGTCATCACCATTCTGCTTGAATGGCTGCGCGCCATTGAAGAACCCATGGATCTGGGCTTCATTGAAATTCCGGGTATCCCCGGCATGCGTATGGTGGTGTTTTCGCTTGTGCTGCTGGCTATTATTCTTTATCGGCGCGAGGGCATCATGGGAACCAGGGAGCTGACCTGGAAATCAATTGGCGCGTTCTTCAGGAGGGGCAAGGCATGAGCGGTTTTAATCTGCCCAAGGCTCCCAATTACGAGGGCGCACTGCTGCTGGCAAAAGACGTAACCATGCGCTTTGGCGGCGTTACTGCGGTAAGCGAGCTTTCCATTGCACTGCCCAAGGGTGCCATTGCGGGCATTATCGGCCCCAACGGCGCTGGCAAGACAACCGCCTTCAACGTGCTGAGTGGTTTTTATACCCCGCAGGAAGGCGAAGTGATCTTTGACGGCAAGAGCGTGAAGGGCCTTGGCCCTTCGGAAATCTGCCGCATGGGCATGGCCCGCACCTTCCAGAACATCCGCCTGTCGCAGCAGATGACCGTGCTTGAGAATATCATGGTTGGTTGCCATGTGCGTCGTCACTGCCCCTGGTGGATGGCCCCGCTTGGCATCCCCGCTTTTTATAAAGAAGAAGCTGCCATTGAAGAAAAAAGCAAGCGGTTGGCTGAAAGGGTAAACCTGAGCGCTAACCTTAACGACCAGGCTGGCAGCCTGCCTTACGGTGCGCAGCGCAGGCTTGAAATAGCCCGTGCGCTGGCTACAGAGCCCAAGGTGCTGCTGCTCGATGAACCTGCGGCGGGTATGAACCCGCAGGAGAGCCTGGATCTCATGCATTTTATTGGTCACATCCGTGATGAATTCGACCTCACCATTCTGCTTATCGAGCATGATATGAAGGTTGTTATGGGCGTGTGCCAGTACATATGGGTTATGGAGTACGGTGCCTTGATTGCCGAGGGCGAGCCAGAATCCATACGCAACAACCCTGTGGTTATCCGCGCCTATCTGGGCGAAGACGCATCACTGGAAAAAGTTATATAGCCGTGGCCCGGGCGGCGGAGACTCGTCCCGCCTGCCCGCCTGTGGCTTGCCAAGGCGCTGTTTTCCGCTTCAGGCGGGCTAAACGGCTATACGCAGCAGACAAGATACGCCCGGAAAGCTGTTTCCGGAGCAGACCGACAGATATGGACAGGGTGCATCATGCTTGAAATTCGTAATCTCCATGTGCGCTATGGCGGCATTCAAGCCGTTCAGGGCGTAAGCCTGAATATCCCGCGCGGCAGCATTGTAACGCTTATCGGGGCCAACGGCGCGGGCAAGAGCAGTATCATCCGCTCCATTGCCGGCCTGAACAAAACCATCAGCGGCGAGATTTCGCTGACCCGTAATGAAGGGGACGCCCCGGTTTCGCTTATGGGCCTCAAGCCCGAAGACATGGTGCGCAAGGGTATTTCTCTTTCGCCAGAAGGGCGGCGCATTCTGCCCCATCTGACGGTAGAGGAAAACCTGCGCCTTGGCGCGTATTCGCGCAGCGACAGGGCAGAAATCGCCAATGATATTGAATGGGTTTACAGCCTGTTTCCGCGCCTTAAGGAACGGAACTGGCAGCAGGGCGGCACGCTTTCCGGCGGTGAGCAGCAAATGCTGGCTGTGGGGCGCGCCCTTATGAGCCGCCCCGATCTGCTCATGCTTGACGAACCTTCGCTTGGCCTTGCGCCGCTGCTGGTGCGCGAAATTTTTGACATCGTCAAGCGCATCAACGAGGAAGGCAAAACCGTGCTGCTGGTTGAGCAAAATGCTTTTGCGGCCCTTTCTGTGGCACACTACGCCTATATTCTTGAAGTGGGCAGGGTGGTGCTTGAAGGTCCTGGGCGAGAACTGCTTGAAAACCCCAAGGTCAAGGATGCCTACCTTGGCGGCTAGCAGATACCTGCGCGGAAAATTCGCGATCTGATCCTGCTTTTGATCTCGTTGAGATGATCAACGCTCAAACCGGCTGTTGCTGCAACAGCCGGTTTTTTGTCGTAACATGCTAAAATTATACTCATGAGTATCGTCGTGAACGGCAATATCCATGTCG
>QKDT01000233.1 GCA_003251995.1 Desulfovibrio desulfuricans | reverse complement strand
AACAAGCCTTGGCTGCCAATCAACAATGCAGAGCTGAGGCCACGCAGATGAACAATGAGTGGCGGGGCGATACGAGCTACGCCCCCTGGCGTGCGTATTACGATATGTGCATGAGCCGCTTTGAAATAAGCGATGCGCAGATGCGTAAACTGGGGCTGCCTTAGGTGTATTTGTCGCTGCCTTGCCGTGAGTGGCTCTGATGTAATCGGCATGGCATGCGCAAAATGGCAGCGCGTCAGATTGCCTTGTGAGCTGATATATTATTGTTTTTGATCAAGTGCTTTGCGGTGTGGCAATCGGCGCGGAGAATCCATCTGTGTGCCAAATTGGGTATGCCCAGATGATGGTTGCAATTCTATGCAAAAAAGGGGTGGCCTTGTAAGCCACCCCTTTTTCGCATTCAAAATTATTCGTAAAATTATTCGTCGCCCACCTTAAGAGCGGCAAGGAACGCTTCCTGCGGCAACTCCACGTTGCCCATGCGCTTCATGCGCTTTTTGCCTTCCTTCTGCTTTTCAAGCAGCTTGCGTTTACGAGTGATGTCGCCGCCATAGCACTTGGCGGTCACGTCTTTGCGGAAGGCCGAAACAGTTTCGCGGGCAATGATTTTTTGTCCAATGGCTGCCTGAATGGCTACCTGGAAAAGCTGCCGCGGAATGCTGCGCTTGAGTTTGAGAGCCAGCCCCCGCCCATAGGTATAGGCGCGGTCGCGGTGTACAATGACAGCCAGAGCGTCAACGGTTTCGCCATTGAGCATGATATCCAGTCGCACCAGATCAGAAGCGCGATAGTCCAGAGGATGATAATCCATGGACGCATAGCCGCGTGTGGCTGATTTGAGCCGATCAAAGAAATCATAAACGATTTCTGCAAACGGCAACTCATAGGTCACAACAACGCGGTTGGTAGCCAGATAGTGCAGGTTCTTCTGCATGCCGCGTTTTTCTTCGCACAGCTTCATGACGTTGCCAACGTAGTCGTTGGGCACATGGATATCCATGGTCACATAAGGCTCGTAAAGCGCGCGGATTTTGGTGGGGTCGGGCAAATGGCTGGGGTTGTCGATCTCCATTGATTTGCCGTCGTTGGTGTCCACCTTGTAGATAACTGAAGGCGCAGTGGCGATGAGGCTTACCTCGAATTCGCGCTCCAACCGTTCCTGAATGATCTCCATGTGCAACAAACCAAGGAAGCCGCAGCGGAAGCCAAACCCGAGGGCCTGAGATGTTTCAGGCTCAAAAGTGAATGCCGCGTCATTGAGTTGCAGCTTTTCAAGGGCGGACTTCAGGTTTTCGTACTCGTCCGATTCTGTTGGGTACAGGCCGCAGAAAACCATGGGCTTCACTTCTGTAAAGCCAGGCACGGGCTCGACTGCGGGGTTCTCTGTCAGCGTAATGGTGTCGCCCACGCGGGCATCGCCCAGCTCTTTAATGGAGCCGCACATAAAACCCACTTCGCCTGCGTGGAGTTCTTTTACGTCTGTGGCCTCGGGCGAAAAAACACCCAGGCGCAGCACTTCATATTCCTTGCCGGTACTCATGAGGCGGACCATATCGTTGAGCTTGATCCTGCCATCCATAATGCGGAAAAGAATAACCACGCCCTGATAGCTGTCGTACCAGGAGTCGAAAATAAGCGCTTTCAAAGGAGCGGATGTGTCGCCTTTGGGCGCGGGAAGGCGATGGATAATGGCTTCAAGCACTGCGTCAACGCCCATACCTGTTTTGGCGGATACAGACATGGCTTCAGAGCAGTCAAGGCCAATGCTCTCTTCAATCTCTGCCTTTACGCGGTCAACTTCCGCGCTGGGCAGGTCAATTTTGTTGAGAACAGGAATGATTTCGTGGTCGTGGTCAAGGGCAAGATAGACGTTGGCAAGCGTTTGCGCTTCAACGCCCTGCGTTGCGTCCACAACCAGCAGCGCGCCTTCGCACGCGGCAAGAGAACGCGAAACTTCGTAGTTGAAGTCCACATGCCCAGGGGTATCAATGAGGTTCAACTCATAAACCTGACCATTTTGCGCGGTGTAGGGAATGCGCACGGTCTGGGCCTTGATGGTAATGCCACGCTCCCGTTCCAGCTCCATTTTGTCCAGATACTGCTGGCGCGCCTCCCGCTTGCTGACAACCTGCGTCAGTTCAAGAATGCGGTCGGCCAGGGTGGATTTGCCGTGGTCGATATGGGCGATAATACAAAAATTGCGGATATTTTCCTGGTTGGGCATGGTCATGTCCTGGGAAACTGGATGGGTTGTGGCGGCGAATTTTCCGCGTTGAACCAGAATCAATATCCAAGATTCGTGCGGAAGTCCATTTACTGTTGAAGCGTGCCCCGCTGATACCGGGCGTGTTTACACGCAAGCAGTAATGGGCAAACGGCAGCGCAAAAATTGATCGAATAAAATTATACGCTTGCGAGCATCGAGAAAGGCTCGATCATTAACGGAAATTTCGATGGATGACCTGTTGTTGGTACGTTGGCGAAAAGCAGACTGTGGGTTTGGTGTGGCGTTGGCAGAGATATATCAGACGAAGGGTTTGGTATTATTGTTAGGAATAATAAATAAGTCTCTGGGAAATTTACTGTTGTTATCTCCAGCCACCAAACTGTTTGCCTTAGTTAATGTTGATTTTTTGTGCGAATTAATAGCTGCTAACAAACAGGCTGCGTGGATGAAGAAGGGTGGTAAATTAGCCTTGAACTAAGCTTACTGCCACGTGCTTGTTAAAGGCCGTTGGCATGGTTGCACCTGCATAAAAGCAAAGCCGCAACAGCGCGGATGTTACACCACGCTGCTGCGGCTCCACAAAACTGAAAATTGGTAGCTCAGCGAAGCTGGGCCAGTTGCAAGCGCACAACTGCGCGTTGCAGAGCGGCTTCAGCGCGGATGATGTCCACCTTTTCGTCATGGCTGGCAATGCGCTTTTGAGCGCGTTCTTTGGCTGCCATGGCGCGTGCGGTGTCAATGCT
>QKDT01000196.1 GCA_003251995.1 Desulfovibrio desulfuricans | reverse complement strand
TGTTGCACGAAAAGGCCGAACTCATGGCTGGCCTTACCCTCACCAACCGCATCCTCGGCTTTGTGAACCCCCCTGTGGTTGGTCAGCACATCATGGCAGCCGCCCTGGGCAGCCAGGTTGATCTGAACATCTACGCCGCACGGCGCAACGCCATGGCGGAGGTGCTTAAAAACGCCGGCTACGAATTCCAGATGCCTGCGGGCGCATTCTACTTCTTCCCCAAGGCCCCCGGCGGCGACGACGTGGCCTTTGTCAACAGACTGGTGGAAGAACGCGTGCTGGCAGTGCCTGGCTCCGGCTTTGGGTGCCCCGGTCATTTCCGCCTGGCCTTCTGCGTGGGCGAAGAGGTCATCCGCAAGGCAGCCGACGGTTTTGCCAAGGCACGCGCCTCAGTAAAATAGCAGCCAGGCCCTTAAACCAACACAGGTAGCAGATATAATGCACACCCAATCCGCAACACGACCGCACAGCAGACTTTATGTTTTGCTGTCCGCGTTCATATTCCTGGTTCTACTGGCTGCCGTTCAGGTTTCCGCCAAGGATATCAGCGTGACGGATGCCGCGGCGCTGCTGCAAAATCCCCCGCAAGGGCTGACTATTGTGGACGTGCGCACCCCGGCGGAATTTCGCGAGGGGCATCTTGCTGGCGCAGTCAACATGGACTTTTTCGGCGCGTCGTTTGATTCGCAGATTCTCAGCCTGCCCAAGGACAAGCCCATACTGCTCTATTGCCGCACGGGCAACCGCTCTGCTGGAGCCTATGACTCCATGCAAAAAGAAGGGCTGACCAACATTCTGCACATGAACGAGGGAATTACTGCCTGGCAAAAAGCGGGGCTACCGCTGGAAAAATAAGCGCGCTGCCCCGGTTCAACCGGCATTGCGGCTGGCACAGATTCTGCTTCTATTTAGGGCGGAGAGGAATATTTTTCCTCTTCGCCCTTTCCCTTTGTCTGCCCATATTCGCGGCAGGCCAAGCACACCGCGCATAACCGCGGCGTAGCGGCAACGCTTTTTCAGCAAAAGCGCTTGCTGTTTAAGGGTATCGTTTCCGGGCATGGGAAAATAATTCCCCCCGACAGGAGGCAGAGCATGAATTCGTCATTGTACATCGGCGCCACAGGCATGAAGACTTTGAGCAGCGGCATGAACGTTATCTCAAACAACATCGCCAACGTGAGCACCATTGGTTACAAGCAGCAAACGGCTCTGTTCTCTGATGTCTTCTACTCGCAGCAGGGCAACATTGGCGACTGGTGGGGCGCGCAGACTGATTCCAACGTCGCTCTCGGCCAGGTGGGCCAAGGCGTACAGATAGACGCCGTGCTCACCAGATACACTCAGGGTTCATTTGAATCATCCAGTACTGTCACTGATATGGCCATCAACGGCAAAGGGTTCTTTCAGGTAACGGATACGGACGGTTCCGCTTACTACACCCGCGCTGGCGACTTCAGGGCAGACAACGAGGGCGTGCTGCGCACCCCCGGGGGCCTGGCCCTTATGGGCTACAAGTACGCAGAAGACGGAACCAGGGGCGGTCTTGCTCAGGTTACCATCGACAGGTTCGCCACAATGCCCGCCAAGGCCACCACATCCGTTGACATGAGCTTCAACCTTGGGCAGATCTCCGACAATGCCGTGGATGACACCAACCCCTATTTCAGCCTCATCGGCCAGTATGATGCTTCAAATTCGCCGCCCATCAGCAGTTCTGGCTACGGGTACGCCCAGAGCATTACCCTGTATGGCTCAGACGGCACGGCCCATTCCGCCACCATCTATTTTGACGGCGCACCCTCTACGGATTCTGGAACCACGGTAGAATACCTTATCGCCTCGGATGCGGACAGCAGCGGCGGCACGGCTCAGGCTCTCATGTCTGGCACCCTCAGTTTCAACAGCAGTGGGCAACTTACCGGCATGTCGGCCTATACACCCTCCACTGCGGGTAGTACTGACCTTGCTGATTGGAATGCGGCTACCCTTTCCGCTGACGGACTGCCGCAGATGACTGCCAATGGATCCACGGTGACGTTGAACCTTGGCATCTCAGCCACTGGCGGCTGGCAAAATTCGCCGGGCAACGCAGCCAGCGTAGGCACTGACCCCACAGCTCTTGCAAGCATGGGCTCGGCATACACCCGCAGCGCAGATGCAACCACGAATCAAGCGTCCACCTCGCCTGTCACGGTCTCAAAAAGTCAGGATGGTTACGCCGAGGGAACTCTGAACGGCATCAGCATCAGCACGGACGGCACGGTTGTAGGCTCGTTTTCCAACAACGAAAGCATGGACCTTTGGCAAATCCCCATTTGTCGGTTCACCAGTGAGGACGGACTCCGCCGCGAGGGTAGCAACCTTTTTTCCGCCACCGACGAATCCGGAACCATGGAAATGGGCGTTGCCGGAACGGAAAATTACGGCAAGATCAACGCATACAACACTGAAACCTCAAACGTTGATATGTCCCAGGAAATGGTCAACATGATCATCAACCAGCGGGGATTCCAGTCCAACAGCAAGGTCGTGACCACGGCAGACCAGATGCTGCAAAAGGCTATGGAGCTCAAGCGCTCATAAGTTTCTGCTACGGTTAACCTCACCTGATTTATAGTATTTTTGCCCCGGTCATGCCGGGGCTTTTTGCATTCGCGCGCCACTTCGGCTCCTCAGGGCATGCCCATATATCTGTGAACAAAATCACACTCAACTGCTTGAATTATCCGGGTAATCACCTCTGCGGAGCATTGCTCCACACCGCCCCATAGGATACAGTATTGCCTCGTGTTGTGGCGTAACACATAACATACGTTTTTGCCGCACTTTTCCGCAGGAGAACACCCCACATGAGCGTTGTCGCACCCCCTTCCGGGGGAACAGCCCTTTATGGCGTCACAGGCTGGCCCTTGGCCCAGACTCTTTCGCCCCTGTTGCACAATACAGGGTTCAGGACGCTGGGCATCAACGC
>QKDT01000346.1 GCA_003251995.1 Desulfovibrio desulfuricans | reverse complement strand
GCGACACAAGTATGCTTAAAGTAGATATTTACCCAGGACACGATGACTTAACAAATAAACTAAGTCTTTTTCCAACAGATGTTTCTAACAATACAGTTACAATGACTGGCGGGACAATATCTGGATCTGGAGATGCAAATGCATATGTATATGGTGGTATAATCGTTGATAACTCCAGCACGGATCTTTCATCAACAGGAAACACTGTTACTATATCCGGCGGAACAGTCCAGGGAGAAGTCATGGGTGGCGTTGCCTATAACAAGGGCAGTGGAGCTGCCACGGTAGCGAACAACTCTGTGATTGTCACCGGGGGGCAGTCGGGAAGTATTTATGGTGCCAATGCCTTTTCCAACACAGGCACGGCGTTTGGTGCGTGGAACAAGGCTCAAGTTTCAGGGGGCACGGTAGGCAGTGCTTTTGGCGCCTATATCTCTACAGGGTCGGGTACAGCCACTGCGGAAAACAATGCATTAGTAGTTTCCGGCGGCAGCATCTCTTCCGGTTATGGCGGCTACGCCAAAGGCAATTATGATAGTAGCGCTTATGCCTCGGGAAATAGCGCTATAGTTACTGGGGGCACCGTGACGGTTGACCTCTTCGGCGGTTGGGCACAGGTGAATGGCACTGGTACTGCAAGTGCCACTGGCAATAGCGTTACTATTACAGGTGGAGAGATTAAAGAGAGAGTAGTCGGCGGTCATGCGAAAAGCTACACCACCAGTATTGTCAAAAACAACAGTGTATTTATTTCTGGAGGCACAGTTAAAGATGTCTATGGTGGGCATGCGGAAGGTGGTGCCAGTACCACTGCTGAAAATAACCAGGTGGATATTTCAGGCGGAACTGTTAGCGGAAATGTTTACGGTGGCTATGCGTATGCTGAATATTCAAATTTTTTCCCAAGCTCAGCCATCCCCAGCGTCATTGCGAAAAATAACCGAGTGAATATTTCAGATGGAACTGTTAGCGGGGATGTTTACGGTGGGTATGCATATTCAGATTATTCAGCCACAACAGCCAGTTCCAGCATCATTGCAAAAAATAACCAGGTGGATATTTCCGGCGGAACGGTCAGCGGAAATGTTTACGGTGGCTATGCGTATTCAAGTTCTTCCAGCACAACAGCCAGCGCCACCGGCAACACTGTTACCCTGAGCGGCAACGTCACGTTCGGCTCCACTTCAATGCTGGCTGGTGGTGACGGCAGTGGCGCCACCGGCAGCGATTTTTTCAGCAACAACCGCCTGAATATCTGGAACTATACCGGCAGCTCCGTGGCAAGCGTCAAGAATTTTCAATATTATAACTTCTACCTTCCTGCATACTTCACCTCTGCCAGTGGCGCGGCCCTGGATGTTACGGGCACATTGAGCCTGACCGACGGCACAAACTCTTCCTCCATCGAGGCCGTGAACTTTCAGAGCGGTGGTCAATTGTTGCAAACCGGTGAAACGCTCACCTTGTTGAGCGCGGGCACCATTTCGGGCACCATTACCAACAGCGGGCAGACCATCACCGGCAAAAAGGGCGCGGCCATTCTGTATAGCCTACTGCTCAATCAAAGCAGCAACGCCATCACTGCCACTGTTACCGGCAGCGAGGTAAACCCGCAGATGAAGGCCGTCAGCGAGGGGCATGCCACCGGAACTGCCATGGTCAACCAGGGGGCCGACCTGGCAGCGGGGCAGGGCATGGATTCGGCTGTCAGCGCTGCCCACGGGGCCTCGCAGGGTGGAGCGGCAATGGGTGGATTCAGTGCTGTTTCCGCAGGGAGCGTCCGTTATAATACTGGCTCGCATATTGACATGAGCGGTTTTTCCCTGATCGCAGGTCTGGCGGTGGGCAAGCGGGTTGAACCCGGCTATCTTACCCTTGCGCCTTTTTTCGAGGCGGGCAGCGGCGCATACAATACCTATAATTCCTTTAATAACGCTGCATCGGTGGAAGGCGATGGTACCACGCGCTACCTGGGCGGTGGCCTTATGGCGCGTATGGATTTTGTCGATCTTGGCCCCGGTCATTTTTATGTTGAAGGCAGTGGGCGTATGGGCAGCGTACACAACCACTATGAAAGTGACGACCTGCAAGACGGATCAGGGCAACATACCAGCTTTACCACAGATGTACCCTACTATGGCTTGCATGCCGGTTCCGGCTATGTCTGGAATGCCCTTGAATCCCTTTCTGTCGATACCTACGCCAAATATTTTTGGACACGCCAGGGTGCGCATTCCATTACGCTTTCGACGGGTGACCCTGTGGAGTATGACCCCGCAGACTCCAACCGACTGCGCCTTGGCACGCGCATGACGTATGCGCTGACAGAGCGCATTAGCCCATACCTTGGCGCGGCCTATGAGCGCGAATTCAACGGCAGAACAGAGGCGACCACCTATGGGCTGTCCATTGCTGCCCCCTCCATGCGGGGGGATACTGGCATTGGTGAGCTGGGCATGAGCGTTAAACCATCGGCTACTGTGCCGTTTACTGTTGATATTGGCATTCAGGGCTACGCGGGCAAGCGTGAGGGCATTACCGGTGCCTTACAGGCCAAGTATGAATTCTAGTGGAATGGCGTAACGGGTTTTGCCTGCATTTGGAGCAGGAATCGGTCAAAAATTCAATCAAAGGCTCAATGTTCAGTGGTGGAGCTAGCAGGCCACGGCAGAGATAGTTTTCTGCGTTCAAAATAGGAAGAGCACGGTTTATTGGTACCTGGCGAAAACTGACATGCAACGGTTGAATTATAATAACATTCTCTGGAGTCAGCATAATGAACTTTTCAAATCAAAAATCCAAGTGCCCATCAAAATTCACTAAAGACCTGCAACAGGCACAACGCCAGAGCCTGCCCTTCGCAGACCGGCGTGATTTTGCCGAGGCCCAAAAGGGCTTTGTAGCTGCGCCGGAATCCAGACAAATAATCGCGGCGGACGGTCATGTGGTTTGGGATATGGAAAGTTATGATTNTGCTCGACGGAACTGATTTTGACAGCATCCACCCCTCATTGCAGCGGCAGGCTACGCTCAACATGGGGTACGGGCTCTTTGAGGTTGTGCCTGATCACATCTGGCAGGTTCGCGGTTTTGATCTTGCCAACATCAGCTTTGTAAAAGGAGACTCCGGCTGGATCATTATTGACGCGCTTACATGCGAAGAAACCGCTAAAGCCTCTCTGGATTTTATAAATGCGACACTTGGGTACAGGCCAGTTTCTGCACTGATAATAACGCACTCGCATGTTGACCACTTTGGCGGCATGCGTGCGATTGTGGATGAAACGGATGTTAAAAGCGGCAAGGTTCCGGTGATTGCCCCCGAGGGTTTTCTGGAACATTCGGTTTCAGAAAATGTGTATGCGGGCAATGCCATGCGCAGAAGATCAAATTTTCAATACGGAAACCGGCTCCCACACAGCCCTGTTTGCCATGTTGACCAATCTATCGGCAAAACGTCGCCCCGTGGAACAGTGGGTTTGATGGCGCCATCGCGCCTTGTATCGGCTGATATTGAAGAGATCACTGTGGACGGTGTAAAAATGGTGTTTCACAACACACCCGGCACAGAAGCACCCGCAGAGTTCAATATATATTTGCCGGAATTCAAGGCATTCATGGCTGCTGAAAACATTTGTGCCACAATACATAATATCTATACCTTGCGCGGCGCGCTTGTGCGTGATCCATTGTTCTGGTCAAAAAAGATCAATGAAGCGTTGTATAAATTTGGCAGCGAAGTGGAAGTAATGTTTACGGTGCATTCATGGCCACGCTTTGGCAATAAACGTATTCAGGAAGTTATGCGTGCCCAGCGCGATACCTATGCTCACCTAAACAACGCCGTGCTGTACTACGCCAACAAGGGCGTAACCATCAGCGAAATACACAATGTCTATCATTTGCCAGAGAGCCTCAAGCAGCAGTGGGCTGCGCACAGCTACCATGGATCAGAAAAACACAATTCCCGCGCCGTGATAAATCGTTATTTGGGCTATTGGGATTGCAATCCTGCCACACTCGCCCCCCTTTCCCCACAGGAATCAGCCCCGCTGTATGTTGAGATGATGGGCGGTGCAGGCAGTATTCAAGCACGCGCAACAGCCCTTATGCTTGATGGGCAATATCTGCTTGCCGTAGAGATATTGAACAAGCTTGTTTATGCAGAGCCGAATAATCAGGAAGCTAAAGATCTTCTGGCAGACGCATTTGAACAGCTTGGATATCAGCAGGAAAGCACCAGCCTGCGAAATTCATATCTGGCTGCCGCTTTTGAGCTCCGCTATGGATTTTTGGGAAGTCCCCTTACCG
>QKDT01000178.1 GCA_003251995.1 Desulfovibrio desulfuricans | reverse complement strand
CCCTTCCTGGGGCTTGCCACTGTGGCAGTACAGCGCTCCGACCTGGACAAGGCCCTGGTTCTTTACCAGAAGGCCGCCGCTGTGGAAGAAACCGACAAGGCCCTGTGTGGCATCGGCCTTGTGTACATGGAAAAGGGCGAACACAAGCAGGCTTTCGACTACTTTGCCAGCGCCCTGAAGAAGTCCAAGGAAAACATTGTGGCTCTTAACTGCCTGGTGCGTGAATCTTACCAGCTTAGCTGCGTTGAAAATGCGCTGCCCTACCTGGAAGACACCCTGCAGTCGGGCGTTGAAGCCGAAGCGGTGCGCGTTACCCTGGCTGGCTGCCTGATCTATCTGGGCCGCGCCGAAGAAGCCCGGCAGCACCTTGAAGCCGTGCTTGGTGCCAACCCGACCAATATCAATGCCAAGGAACTTTTTGACACCATGGCTGCCTAGGAATGGTCACGACCATCCCGCACAGCCTGTAGATACTCCCCTCCCCACATGATTTTCCGGCCCCTGACGGGTGTCGGCGGCCGGAAAATCATTCTCTGAGGGAAGCCGCGCGCCGCTGCCGCTGTGATCCGTTGCACGGATCAGGCACGGCGGCACGGAGCGACGGAAAACACCCCTGATGTGCATCAGGGGTTTTTATGTTTCAGCAGCATGCTATGCGCTGATTCTGCAGTGCAAACAGCTCTGGCAGTTGCCGCAATTTAAAGCTTTTCGCGGATTTCGTCGTAACTTTCCCGCAGTTTGGCAACCTGAGGATCATCCAAGGCCTGCGCCCCGTTGCGCGCCACCGCGCACATGAACAGCAAAGTTTCTTCTGCGTCAGACATGCTATTGCAGACAATATCATAATATTCCGTCTTGTTGCCGGGATCAACTTTTCTGGCGCTCTCTGCCGCCTGACGGAATGTTTTGATAAATACCTCGCAACGCTCATGCCGAAAAACCCGACGACCAAACACCTGCAGCAGGGGTGTTTCTGCCTGTCCGCCAGCTAGCACTGCCTCAATCTCGCGCACAAGGGCGGCACCCATTTCTGCGTTACGTGCGATTGGGCTTGTCACATCACACAAGCATTCACGCACCACCAACCGCACGTCCGCGATGCTAAAGCGGTGTTCGCGCGATTTCTTAAATTCGTCCATGAGCAGCAAAAACATGCGCTCACGGTGATACAACTGCGCAGCTTTCTTTTGTTTTTGCAGTTCCTTGCGCTGCTCGCGCATTTCATCGTTCTGCATCTTTATGGAAACAATAATGCCCACAAATGCCAGACCTGAAAAAAGCGTGTTCAACACGCCGAAGGAATCGCCAAACGTGCCGGATTTGCTAAAATCCTCAACCGAAAAATATAGCAACAGGGCAGATGCGGCCCAGATAACCGTCACTATCAGCGCCGCTTTCCAAAGCAAGGCCCATGTCACTCTGTCGGGTGCGGTTTCTGCCGCGCCCGCATGCGCATGATGGGTCGCCGATGTTCCAGAGAACGCGCCAGCATTCAAAAGCCTTGCGCTTTCTGCGTCCTTAGCGCGCGATGAACGTGCCGCCATACCATAGCCCTCCATTGCTTCGCGGTGCCAATGTTGCCGCGTGTACAACATAGCCTTAAGGCACACCCCACGCAAACAACAGCCTTGCCGCAACACGCGCGGGGTATTGGCCTGTTGACGAGCCATGTTGCAGCGGATAAGAGGTTTGACGCTCTGTTCAACTTTTTCCGGCCTGCCAGGCTTCTGTTCTTGCGACCGCACAGTGGGTTTTCCATGCAGATACCAATTCCCGTCAGCACTGTGGGGCTGCTGGTCTGTTCAAATCTCTTCATGACCTTTGCATGGTACGGGCATCTGCGCTACAGAAGCGCCGCCCTGCCCTTGGTCATCATCACAAGCTGGGGCATTGCCTTTTTTGAATATGTTTTGCAGGTGCCCGCCAACAGGATAGGCTACGGTTATTTTTCTGCGGCAGAGCTGAAGACCATTCAGGAAGTCATCTCGCTGAGCGTCTTTATGTGCTTTTCCGCCTTCTGGCTGCACGAGCCGCTGCGCTGGAACCACCTTGTGGGTTTTGCGCTGATTGTGCTGGCAGCGTGGGTAATTTTTAAGGAATGGTAAGGTAACGTGCTTGATTTCAGTCTGATGACATATGCTATTGGCATTGCCGCGGCTTTTGGTGGCGGATTCATCGATTCCATTGCTGGCGGTGGCGGCCTTATTACCATGCCGGCACTGCTGCTTTCTGGCGTGCCGCCGCATCAATCGCTGGGCGTCAACAAGGTCAGCGCCTGCCTTGGCACCACGGTGGCCCTTGGCAACTTTGCCCGCAGCAAGCTGGTTTTGTGGCGGGTGGCGCTGGCGGGCATTGTCTTTTCCCTGCTGGGCTCCTGGGCCGGATCACGCCTTGCCCTGCTGCTGGATGCGGCTGTGCTTGGCAAGGTGCTGGTGGCCTTGCTGCCCATTGGCATGTGCGCAACCCTGTTGCCCAAAAAAGAACGCAAGCAAACGCCTCTGCCCCACTCCGGCCCGCGCTTCTGGATCCCTGTGGCCCTTGTTTGTCTTATCATGGGCGGCTATGACGGCTTTTTTGGCCCCGGCACGGGGAGCTTTCTTATTCTTGCTTTTCACTGGATTTTACGCATGGGGCTGATGGAAGCTTCCGCAACGTCCAAGGTGCTTAACCTTGCCTCCAACTTCGCTGGTGCTGTGGTATTTATAGTTAACGGCGTGGTGGTGTGGAGCCTGGCACTGCCCATGGCTGCGGCGTGCTGCCTTGGCAACTGGCTGGGAAGCCGCATGGCCATTCGTGTTGGGCCTGCCGCAGTGCGCCGTTTTTTAACTGTATCACTCAGCCTGTTGCTGCTTACCCTGGTATGGCAGTATTTTTTGGCCCCCAACCTGCACTAGAGAACCTGTAACTAGCTCAATAATACGCGAGCAGCCCCGGTATGGCGACATACCGGGGCTGCTCATTTTACTGAACTTTTT
>QKDT01000110.1 GCA_003251995.1 Desulfovibrio desulfuricans | reverse complement strand
TGCTTGTTGCCATGACGGGTGTTCATGCGTGGCCCTCGGTTGTTCTGCTCCGCACGCAAAAAAAGGCAGCGGCAGGGGGAGTCTCGCCCGTTGCCGTTGCCTCAAAAACACCCGCGCAGGCGGGGCGCTCAAATTGTGCGCAAATGCTGTATTTATATGTTATAATTAATGTATTTTAATGAGTAAAGTGTTCCTAAGTTGAGGCGCGCTTAACGCCAGATGCGCAGGGCAAGGCATTTTGCCTGATTGCCTCATGCGTAGTCACCGTATGCATCGTGGCCTTGTGCGCGGTGGCAACGAGGCGATCATGCGCCCGCGGGATTGCTCCTCGCGGGTCTACTCCTTGCACGATCCCTCGCGGATTCTTTTTGGCGGACTCTTGCTGATTGCGCCGCATGGATTGTGCGAGGCTTGATTGCGCCGGGTGATGGCTCAAGATGCATAGTGCCAGGCTGGATTGCACCAAATGGATTGTTCCAGGTGGATTGTGCCAGCGGCGTGCTTGCTACGGCTGCGCCGGACGTACGGGTAGCAGCGCACCAAGATCAATGCCCTCGGGGCTTACCAGCGCGCGGAAGGGATACATCTCCACCCCTGCTTGCAAGGCCTCGTAAAACAGGGCCGCATAGGCTGGGTCAATAAAATCCGCAGGGGCAAAGCATCTGCCGTCGGGCCGCTGCACCAGATAGAACATGGCTGCCCGTTCACCGCAGGCGACAATATCCATAAGTTCCCGCAGGTGCTTTTGTCCGCGTTCGCTTGCCGCATCGGGAAAACACGCGGCATCGTCCTCCACCATGGTGACGTTTTTGCACTCCACCCACAGCGGCGGCAGGCCGGGGGCCGTGAGCAGGCCGTCCAGCCGGCTTTGCCCGCGCTTTGCCTCGCGCACAAGGTTGGTATAGCCCTGCGCAAAGGGCAGGCGGTGGGCGTGAAAGGCCGCCTCCAGCATACGGTTGGGCGTGCTGGTGTTGACCCCGACCCAAAATCCGCTGGCGGGCTGCCCCTTGGCCCCAGGCGTGTTGCCCGGCATTTCCGGTACGGCCCTGCGCTCCAGCCACACACATTCCTGCGTATATTTGAGCTTGCGATTGGGATTGCTGGCAGGGGACGCCAGCACCGGGGCACCCGGCAGGCACAGGCCAAGCATGCTGCCGGAATTGTTGCTGTGTACCCAAAGGTCTGCGCCCTCGTGCTGCAAGAGCACGCTAAAGCGCTTGTGGCGCTGCACAAAGGCAGCCACAAGGCAGTGGGGCGGCAAGGGCAGCAGGGGTGCGCCATTGGCGGAAAGGGGCGCGCCACCGCCGGAAATTTGGGGAATTTTTGCAGCGGTATTTTGATCTGCGATTTTGGGTTCAGACGTCATTTACACCCCGATATGAAGCTGCTAGAAACAGCCAGTTGTAAGAACACCTGCCAATTGCGGGTGCGTTGCGCACGCCAAGGAGCCGCCTTATGCAGATTTCAGACCGTCTGAGCAGCATCAAACCTTCTCTGACACTCAGTGTCAACAGTCGCGCCCTTGAGCTTAAAGCCCAGGGTGTTGCCGTAACCAGCCTTGCCGTAGGTGAACCGGATTTTCCTACGCCCAAGCATGTTTGCGAGGCCGCCAAGGCCGCCATTGATGACAATTTTTGCCGCTACACTGCCGTGCCGGGTATTCCCGAATTGCGCAAGGCCGCGGGCGCGTATTTTGAAAAAACCTACGGTGTGCCGGTTCCTATGGAATCTATTGTTATCGGCGCGGGTGGCAAGCACTGCCTCTATAATTTTATGCAGGCCATGCTCAACCCCGGCGACGAGGTGCTTGTGCCAGCGCCGTACTGGCTCAGCTATCCCGATATGGTCATGCTGACCGGCGCGGAACCCGTGCCTGTGCTGGCAGGGCCGGAGCAGGGCTTTAAGGTGACCCCCGCCATGCTTGAGGCGCACACCACCGATAAAACCAAGCTGCTTATTCTGAACTCGCCCAGCAACCCCACTGGCGCGGTCTACACCGAGGCCGAGTTTACAGCCATTATGGATTGGGCCATTGCGCGCGGTCTGTTTGTGCTGTCTGACGAAATTTACGACCAGCTCGTGTTCGCCCCTGCCAAGATGACCAGCGCCATTAGCTGGTTTGCCAAGTATCCTGAACAGGTGGCGGTGCTCAACGGTCTTTCCAAGAGCTATGCCATGACAGGCTGGCGCGTGGGCTTTTTGGCTGCGCACCCCCTCCTGATCAAAAAGATATCTGCCATGCAGGGGCACAGCACCTCAAACATCTGCTCCATAGCGCAAAAGGCGGGCCTTGCGGCCCTGACCGGCTCCATGGAGTGTGTGGACAAAATGCGCGAGGCCTTTGTGCGGCGGCGCGATCTTGCCATGAAGATCATTGAAGGCTGGCCCTTTGCCATTTGCCCCAAGCCCGATGGCGCGTTCTACCTCTTTTTGGACGTTTCCAAGTGCTACGGCGGCAGCGTGAGCAACTCTACCGACCTCTGCACGTTGCTGCTCGACAAGGCCCACGTGGCTGTGGTGCCGGGCGCGGCCTTTGGCGATGACAAGTGCATCCGCTTCTCGTACGCCGTGGGCGATGATGTGCTCAAGGGCGCGCTGGAAAGCATTGGCGCGGTGCTTGCCGAACTGGCGGCAGAACCGAAATAGGGCCAAAATCAAGGGCAGGATTGCCCCGAAAACAGCAGCTGTAAAAAAAATGCAAAATTGTATTGACAGTTAGGCTAGTTTTCGTCATTCTGCTTTTCGCCGTGGGGCTGTAGCTCAGTTGGGAGAGCGCTTGAATGGCATTCAAGAGGTCAAGAGTTCAATTCTCTTCAGCTCCACCAGATAGGTAATCAAAACCCCCGATCATTGAAAAATGGTCGGGGGTTTTTGCGTGTTGTCTTCACTAGGTCGTGCGATAGAGATCACCACTAGAAAAATCACCATAAATGCGATATCAGTCAGTCTCATATGGAGGAGACAATGGACATAACC
>QKDT01000131.1 GCA_003251995.1 Desulfovibrio desulfuricans | reverse complement strand
ATATTGTTTACGGTGTGCGCAATGACCGCAGCACGGACACGGCCTTTAAGCGCCGCACGGCGCATCTGTTCTATGGATTTATGCGCTGGCTCAAGGTACCGATGATCCCCGACCACGCCGACTACCGACTTGTTGCCCGCCCCGTGCTGGAAGCGCTGGACGAAATCAAGGAACACTCCCTGTTTCTGCGCGGCCTGTTCCCTGCCATGGGTTTTAAAAGCGCGAAGGTATACTACATGCGCCAATGCCGCATGGCGGGCGAAAGCAAGTATCCTTTCTGGAAAATGGTTTCTTTTGCCTGGAAGGGCATTACGGCATGCAGCGTTGCGCCCCTGCGCATAGCGGGCCTCATGAGCATGCTCTGCATGCTGGCGGCTTTGGCCTTCAGTGGCGTTTCGCTGCTCAAGTACGCGCTGGGTGAAACCATTCAAGGCTGGACATCGCTGATCATTGTGGTGCTGCTGCTGGGCTCTGTGCAGCTTTTCTGCCTGGCGTTGGTGGGCGAATACCTTGCCAAAATCTTTACCGAAGTGCGCCACAGGCCCCGCTACATCATCGCCAAGAAACTGTAGCAGGATGGCGCCCACGGGGCATGCCCCTGCCGTATCAGCCGTATTTGGCACCCCCTCTTAAACCCCCAGTGCTCAGGGGAATCACAGTCCATGCCTGCGGTTACGCGCCTGAGGGCGCGTTGCAGCAAAGGGCAGACAAGAATCGAAGAAAGGCAAGGGCTACTCTACAGAAAAGAGCCCTATCCTTCAGTGCGAAACTGTCTGTACGTCAGGTTGAATTTCTTCATGCGCAAGCCCATGCTGCGGCGGGTCAGGCCAAGGCTTTCAGCAGCGCGGCTGGTATTGCCATGGCATCGGCGCAGGGTTTCCACCAGCATATCGTATTCGATGGAGGCCAGCCGGGCTTCCAGCCCAGCCGGTTTTGCGGCCTCGGGCGTTTCTGCCTGTTGCAGGGCCAGGGGCAGATCATATACGTGCAGCAAACTGCCCTCTGCCAGAATCACCGCCCGATGGATGACGTTCTCCAGCTCACGCACATTGCCGGGCCAACTGTGCCGCATCAGCATATCCATGGCTGCGGGCGAGATACCCGTGAGCATCTTTTCTGTTTCTGCGGCATAGTGCGCCACAAAATGCTCTGCCAGCACCACCACGTCGTCGCCCCGCTCTCGCAGGGGCGGAATCATAATGGGAAACACATTGAGCCGGTAGTACAGGTCTTCCCTGAAGGTACCCGCCGCCACCATGTCGGCAAGATCCCTGTTGGTGGCGGCAATAATGCGGATGTTTACGGCAATACTACGGTTGCCGCCCACACGCTCAAAGCAGCGTTCTTGCAGCAGACGCAGCAGCTTGGCCTGCACACCCAGTGAAAGCTCCCCCACCTCGTCCAAAAAAATCGTACCGCCATCGGCCTCTTCAAAACGTCCCTTGCGGAACGAAGCCCCGGTAAACGATCCCTTTTCGTGCCCAAACAGCTCGCTCTCCACAATGCTTTCAGGCAGCGCCGCGCAGTTGCACTTGATAAATGGCCCGCCGGGCGTCAACCCGCCATAGTGCAGGGCGTTGGCAACCATCTCCTTGCCAACGCCGCTTTCGCCCAGCAGCAACACCGTCGTACGCGTGGCTGAAACCTTGCGGATAAGCTCGTACACAGCCCGCATGGGCTGCGAAATGCCAATCATGTTTGAGGGATGAAAGCGTTCTTTCAGATCACTGAGCAGCAGCCGGGTGCGCTTTTCCCACTCAACCTTATCGATGTTTTCAACAAGGTACAGCTCCACCGCATGGGCCAGCATCTGCGCCATGACGCTGAGTACATTCACATGCTGTTGCAGGGCGGATTCTGTGCGGTACAGGCGGCTGGCGCTGATGGCGCCCAGCACCTTTCGCCCAAGGCGGATAGGCACGCAAATAAACGACATATCCTTGTCGCGCTCCAGCGCAAGGCTGCCCGTGCGGTTCAAAAAGGCAGGCTCGCTGCCGATTTTGCGCACAACTATGGGCTCCGCGCTTTCCACAACCTTGCCGGTAATGCCCTCGCCCACATGGTAGACGCCCCTGTCTTGTTCCGACGGGGTCATGCCCATGCTGCGGTACACAAAAACATGGCCCGATTCGCGGTGCAGCAGGCTTATCATGCCCCGCGCCATGCCCATATCGCGGCGCATATAGTCCAGCAGGTTGTCCAGCGCCGCAGCGATATCATTTTTTTCAGAGAGTAACCTGCCCAGCTCAAGCAAAAGTGTAATAATCTTGCCGCGGCAGGGTTCAGACTCGCATTCGTGCAAAAGATCTACAGCAGGGGAATTCATGGGGAACCAAACCATTGTTCAGAATCTGCACCGGCAATGCCGGCAGGGACAGCCCGGCTAAACGCCGGGCAAAAATCCCTGATTCCTCTCTACCCCATGCGTGGGTTCACGCATAGTATTTCCCGGTGATTTCATGAATGGTGATTTCAACCACCGCGGTCATTTTGAGCATGTTTGCGGGATACCCCACCCCGGTGTGCTGCGGCGTGTATTTGGCTACCACTGCGTCCAGCGCGGCGATCTTTACCGCAGGATCTTCCACCACAACCGCATGGCCCGTGATGATCACGCTCTGGTAGGCGGTATTGGTATCACACGGAACATCGGCCTGGATAAACGAGTGCGGGCCTTCAATCTCAAAACAAACCCTGGAATCAGCGCGTAGGTTTTTCAGCTTTTGCCCTGCCGCCAAACCATGAAAGTAGACGCGTCCGTTCATGCGTACAAAGTGTACGGGCGTTACGTAGGGAAAGCCGTTTTCACCCAGCGTAGCCACATGGCCCACCTCAACCGCATCCAGCAGCGCGTCCATCTGTTCAGCGGTCAGCGGGTGTTCTTTCATACGTGTCTGCATGGTTCCTCCAAGGCAACTCACTCTGGCAAATGGATACAGAATGTGCAGTGTAAATATATTATCGCCTATTTTCAGCCC
>QKDT01000056.1 GCA_003251995.1 Desulfovibrio desulfuricans | reverse complement strand
GCGGGCCATCTCTCTGCGGCGTTCTGCTGGCAACATGGCGGCTCCGGGCATGTTAAAAGTTGATGTTAATTATGTTTCAAATTTGTTGCTTTGTGTTATGCTCCTGAATATTCGAATCGTCAAGAAGGGTGCGAAAATTGTGTTTACTAAACCATATTTTATCTAATGATTTTTCACTAAATGTTGTTTCTTGTTATATTTCGTTTCGTGTGTTTTGGCGGACAAACATTCTCGTTGCCCCGCAGGCAGCGCAAAAAGCCCCGGAGGCTTTTTCCGGGGCTGGGCAGGTTCGGGAATATGGCGTCAGGGCCGGGCAGCCCACAGAAATGCAAAAAGGCCGCCGGGCACATGATCCGGCAGCCTTTTGCTGGGGTTTACGCGGGTGGGGTAGACCCGCGCTGGCTATGCGTTGCCGAAAAACGGGGGGCGGCGCGTCTGGGCATCGCCGCTGACCCTGAAAACTTGTACTGTAAATTGATCTTTACCGCTGCACATGGGGCAGCCGTCTGTGACCAGCATGCAGGAAGAATCGAGTTCCAACGGGTCAATGCCTGCCAGATTGAGGATATGTGTGGCCTTGCCCTGCTCCCACATAACGGGCGAGCCGCAACGTGCGCATTCTACGTAGAGCAGTTCGGGGTCAAAGCCTGCTGGCACAGGTGTGCCACGCAGCGGTTCGGCAATAGCTTTCAGTGTGTTGTTGTACATATAAGCCTCCCGGCTGGCTTTGCGTGATGCCAGAAGTCTGGCGGCGCGCATTCGCAGCCTCACCTTCCATACATAAGCACAGCGAGCGCCGAGGCAAGGCCTGCCACGGGAAATTGTTCTCCGTGCGCGGGCGCGCAATAACCTCGGGCGGGTTCGCTTGCCTTGTGAAGCGGGCCCGAATACACTGTTTGCATGTCTGAAAAACATCGTCATATACGTTTGCTACCGCCTGAGTTACGCAATCAGATCGCCGCTGGTGAAGTGGTGGAGCGCCCTGCCAGCGTGCTCAAAGAACTGGTTGAGAACAGTCTTGACGCCGAGGCATCGCAGATCGACGTTTGCCTTGAAAACGGCGGGCAGAGCCTTATCAGCGTGCAGGATGACGGTTGCGGCATACCCTCCGCCGATCTGGAGCTGGCTGTTACCCGTCACGCGACAAGCAAAATATCCAGCCTGTCAGACCTTGAACACATCAGTTCTTATGGTTTCAGGGGCGAGGCCTTGCCCAGCATTGCCTCGGTTTCGCGTTTTTCCATTACCTCTGCGGTAACAGGGCCGGATGGTCAGACCCAGGCGCACAGGGTTGAGGTGGAGCATGGCGTGCTGACGGTTTCTGCACCGGCTGCCTTGCACCGGGGAACCCGGGTTGAAGTGCGTGATCTTTTTTCCAACATACCAGCGCGCTTGAAATTTTTAAAGACCCCCTCCACAGAGTTCAAACGTGCGCAAGACTGGCTGGCGCGGTTGGCCCTGGCTCGCCCCGCTGTTGGTCTGAGTCTGAGTTCTGGCGAGCGAGAGGCCCTGCGTTTTTTGCCGGGGCAAAGCCTTGCCGAGCGCCTTGCCGTGCTGTGGCCCAGGCTTATTGTGGAAGCCCTGCGCCCCTTTGACGGCACCCGCCACGGCATACGCGTACGCGGATTGGCTGCCCTGCCCAACGTGAGCCAGCCGCGCGGCGACCGCATGCTGTTTTACGTCAACGGGCGCTCTGTCACTGACAAGCGTCTGCTGGCAGCCGTGCGCGAGGCCTACAAAGGCCGCATGACCAGCCGCGATTACCCGCAGGTGGCCCTGTTTGTGGAAATGGACCCGGCAGAGGTGGATGTGAACGTGCATCCTGCTAAATCCGAGGTGCGCTTTAGGGACGAATCCGCCGTGTTTTCCGCCGTGCTGCATGCCGTGCAGGGGGCGCTGGTCACATCGTTTGACGTTTCTGAAAACCTGTGGTCGCAAGCGCCCGCAGGTGCTACAGGCACGCCCGGCGGCGCCGCGCAAAGCGCTGGTCATCCTGCTGGATATCCGGCAGATGTGGCGGCGGGGCAGGCTGCGGGTTTGGCGGATGATCTGGCGTCGTCGCCGTCCGCGCTTTCATCTGTGCCTCGTCCGCAGGGCTTTTGGGGCAGACTAGATAATCCGCCGCTTATCCAGCAACAGGAGCGGGAAGACAGACCGGACGAGGAATCCTCGTGGCAGGTTCGTGTGCCGGAATCCGCAGCCAGCGCTACAAGTGCGGCAGCCCGTGAGGTCGCGTCCACGCAGGGATACAGCGCCCCTGTAACTGCCCCTGATGGAATCTCGGGCCTTGCGGAGGCCGCTACCGCATACGCGTACGGCCCGCAGGCCACGGGTAACGACCCGGCTAACGACAGATCCTTTGCGTCTGGGGCATATACGCCAGCGTCCCCGCAGGGTGCTGACCCGGCTGACGGACAGGGTGAGACGTTCTTTCCTCATGCGCAGGAGCGCCAACCCTTGAGCGTGGGGCAGTTTGCCTATCTGGGACAGGTTGCGCTGACCTATCTGGTGTTGCGTGATGCCTCCGGCGCACTGCTGCTACTTGATCAGCACGCGGCGCACGAGCGGGTGCTGTATGCGCGCCTGCGTCGGGGGGGATTTGCCGGGTCTGGGCAGTTGTTGGCCTTGCCCCTGGATATGCCCCTGCACCCCGCAGAAACGGAACGTTTTTTTGAGCTTCGTCCCCGGCTGGAATCCTTGGGTTTTGCACTTGAGGTGGGGGGCGGCAACCTGCGTGTAAACGCCATGCCTCCGGTGCTTTCCCGCGCGGAAGCAAGGGACTTTTTGCGTGAAGCCCTGGCTGGGCGCAAGGATGATCTGGCGGATATGTTCATATCCATGTCGTGCAAGGGGGCCATCAAAGCCGGGCAACGCCTTGCGGATGACGAAGCCGCCGGGCTGCTGCAACAGTGGCTGGAAACCCCGGACAGGGAATATTGCCCACATGGTCGCCCCTGCGTGCTGCGCTGGGACGGAGCG
>QKDT01000304.1 GCA_003251995.1 Desulfovibrio desulfuricans | reverse complement strand
TACAGATGATATTGTATCGGCGTTACAAACCATGGTCGTGCGAGGGGCCCCTGCCATCGGCGTTACTGCGGCCTGGGGCTGTGCCCTGGCCTTGACAGAGACCTACGGCCCAAACTGGGCCACACAACTTGAAGAACTTTTTGACCGCATTGCCAATGCGCGCCCCACTGCCGTTAACCTGCGCTGGGCTGTTGAGCGCATGCGCAAGTGCTGGTGGCGGGCCATCAACAGCGGGCGCGGCGACCGTGATTTGCTGCTGACCGCCCTGCTTGATGAAGCTGAAAAAATGCAGGTCGAAGATGTGGAAGCCTGTAAAACACTGGGCCGCTTTGGCGCGGATTGCCTGAAAGACGGCGACACAGTGCTGACCCACTGCAATGCCGGGGCCTTGGCTACGGCGGGCTATGGCACGGCGCTTGGCGTTATCCGCGGAGCTGTTGAGCAAGGCAAACGCATCAAGGTTATTGCCGATGAAACGCGTCCCTTCCTTCAGGGTGCCCGCCTGACCGCCTGGGAGCTGCACAAGGACAACATCCCCGTAACTGTTGCCTGCGACAATGCCTGCGCGCTCCTGATGAGCAAGGGGCTTGTGCAGTGCGTAGTGGTGGGGGCCGACCGCATAGCAGCAAACGGAGACGCCGCCAATAAAATTGGCACATATGGCGTTGCCCTGCTGGCAAAGCATTTCAACATTCCCTTCTATGTGGCTGCCCCGCTTTCCACCATCGACCCAAGCACGTCTGACGGCAGCGGTATTCCCATTGAGCAGCGCCCGGAACGCGAAGTAACCCACGTAGGCAACAGTCGCCTTACTCCCGTGGATGTGCCCGTGTACAATTTTGCCTTTGACGTAACCCCTGCGGAACTTATCACCGGCATCATCACCGAAAAGGGCGTTTTGCAGGCTCCTTACGGCCTTGCCATCTGGGCTGCCCTCAACGAAGCCAGCGCGGCAACCGATGCGGAAGACACCGGAACTGTTGAGAAATAGGGGACAGGGATGAAGGAGCTTGTTCTTGTCATAGGCCCGGCCCTGCCAGAAGCAGCGCGCGCCCTGTGTACAGCCCCCGGCTACAGCCCAAGCGGCAAGGCCGAATCCGAAACCGGTGGTGCATTGCCCAAACGGGTTATTGTACACTGGGACGGATGGGAAGCGCCCAGTGGTGAAGTGTCGCTGTCCGCACGTCTGCGCGACGACCTCAAGGTTATCCGCGCCGAGCATACGGCCTGGGCGCACGATATGGGGCGCAAACGCATTGGGGGCCGCGAGCTTCAGCACCATCTGCGTTGCGGAGAAAAGCTCTCCATGTGGTGGTGTTCGCTCCTGTACGAGCGCCACCCCAAGATGACGCCCGGCCTCTATACCGTCTACAAACTGCGCGCCCTCGAACGCCTTATGGACGAGGGATGCTTTGCCTCCCTGCGCGTATTTGGCGGGGATGACGCGCTGCGCGGCGCGCTTGCAGATATGTGCAAATCAGCCCACAGGCTGTTTACTGAAAGCTGCGAGGTGCCTGCTCCGCCGGAGCCTGCCCGCAGCCTGCTGCGCAAAGTTTACGACGCCACGCCCCCACCCCTGCGGGCCGTCGCCCGTTACGCCCATTGGTGGTGGACAGTGCGGCGACACATGCCGCCGGTTTCGACCAAAAACCCGCTGCCGCCCACCGCGGGTCAGGCGGCTACCATTACCACCTATTTTCCCAATGTGGACATGAAGGCGGCAGAAAACGGTCGCTACCGCTCCCGTTACTGGGAGAGCCTGCACGATGCGCTGAACGCCACTGCCGAGCAGCAGGCACAAGGGCAAAACAGCGGGCACTTTGTACGCTGGCTCTTTATCAGGTTCCCTGCGCCGCAGCTCAGCCAGGCCCAATGCATTGCCCTACGCGACCGGTTTCGCCGCGAAGGCAAGGACGGAGCGAGCTTTCATTACCTTGAAGAATTTTTGACCACTGGCGACCTTATCGTAGCCCTGTTCCGCTATGCCCGCCTCAGCATTGCCAGCCTGCGGCTGGAAAAGGACGCCCGCGCGGCCTTTAAATTTGCGGGCTCGCATCTTGATTTTTGGAATTACCTTGGCCCCTACTGGGCAGAATCGTTCCGTGGGTGGCGCTGCCTTGAGCGTTGCCTGCAACACCGGGCTTTTAAACGCTATGCCGCCATGACCGGGGAACAGCGCTGGACGCTCTTTCCGCTGGAAAACTGCCCCTGGGAACGCATGCTCACGCACACCGTGCATGAGGCGGGCAATGGCCCTGTTATTGGGGCGCAGCATTCCACCATCCGGCCCACTGATTTTCGTTATTTCGATGATCCGCGTACCTTTGCTGGCGACCTTGCCGCGTTTCAGCCCGACATGGTGCGGGGCAACGGGCACTCTGCCTGTTCGCAGTGGCTGGAGGCCGGAGTTCCCGCCGAACGGCTGGGCGAGGTTGAAGCCCTGCGGTATCTTTATCTTGCGGACAGCAGCGGGCAGAGTTTGGACGCTCCGGGCAGCACCCCAGCCCCCCGGCGTCTGCTGGTTGTAACCAGTTTTTTTGCAGACGAAACCGAGGCGCATCTGGCCCTGCTTGCCCGGTCGCTGCATGCTGGTTTGCTCGAAGGTTGGGAGATTCGCGTAAAGCCGCATCCTTACCTGCCTGTTCAGGAACGGCTCAAGGCCTTGCTGGGCCGCCGCGCGCAGGATGTACAAGTGGTGGAAGGCCCCATTGCCGAGCAGTTTGCCCCCGGCGTTGTGGTATGGGCCTCCAACTCAACCACTGTCGCGCTTGAAGCAGCCATCAAGGGGCTGCCCGTTGTGGCAATGCTGCCAGCAGACGATTTTGACCTTTGCCCCCTGCAAGATGTAGCCAGTCTGCCGCGCACCGGCAGCGTGGACGATGTGAGCAGCGCGCTGCAATCCGCTGCGCCTCTTCACCTCCCCCCCCAATACCTTGATCTGAACACCGATCTTTGCAAATGGAAAACATTGCTGCACCTGAGAG
>QKDT01000166.1 GCA_003251995.1 Desulfovibrio desulfuricans | reverse complement strand
CACGCGCCATTTTGAATCAACCAGCATTCAATACTCGTATACCGTATTGTGTTTCGGAACTGCGCATTCAGGCCAGCGAACAGCTTGCAAGCTATGTGGACGACTTCAACGCGCTGTGCCACAGCAAAATACCTGATTGGGACGCTGACACAGAAACGTGGATTACGCGCACTACAAGCAACCCCGCGTCCATTTTTCGCTATTTGCTCACATCTGAGCATGGGCTGGTGAAGCCCTATACCACGGGCAAGATGGACGATGCCGCTATCACTGAATTTCATGCATACTGCGCAGCAAACGGCTACGAGTTCAATTTTATCTGCGACTCTGAGCTGATAACCTGGGCGCGGTTGGTGCAGGTGCTTGCCGCAGGGCGTGGCGCGCCTACCACGGACGTGGACGCTTTGTGGGGAATCGTAATTGACCGCAGCGGAAAGGACGTAAAACAGCTTTTCACGCCGCGCAATAGCTGGGGCATGAGCGTGCAGCGTGGGTTTATGGACTTACCGCATGCCCTGCGCGTGTCGTTTGTGGACGAAACTGACGACTACTCCACGCATGAAGATTTTGTATTTTCTGACGGCTACAGCAATGACGGCGCTGACGGCACAACCAAAGCAACGGACATTGTGGAGTGGGATTACCCCGGCGTGACGGCGTGGGAAAAGGTGTGGCGCATGGGGCGCTATCACCTCGCCAAAATGCTGCATCGTCAAATGTCGGTGACGATCAATACAGACTTTGAATGGTTGGTCTGTCATCGTGGCGACCTTGTGGGTATTGCTAGCGACGTGCTGATGAACACGTTTGGCACGGCCCGCATCATGCGTCTGGTGTACGACATCGACGGTGTGGAAACGCTGGTTGGGCGCGACGAAGACATCCCGCTGGACGAGGAAAACAACCCGCTTATACCCATCGGCGTACAGCTTGACGATACCGTGGTCTTTTCCGAACCGTCACCGGCGCGCTACGGCATCGCCATTCGCAACCGGAAAAGCGCCGTCACCACTTATGAGCTGATACCGGACTTCGACGGCGAGGAACACCAGACGTTGTACTTCAAGGATGCTGTGCCATCACAGGCCATCCCACCGCTGAGGGCAATCGTTTCCGTGTCCCTGTTGGGCGAGGAGTATGAAGAATATTTGCTGGCATCCGTGCAGCCGGGCGACAACGCCAGCGCTGAACTTACGCTTATTCCTTACGCTGCGAACGAAATCGAAGCCGCCGCTGAGGGTGCAGTTCCAGCATACAACCCGCCAGTAATTCTGAACGTGACGCGGGGTACTTCATTGCCCACGCCGACTGTGCTGACCATACGAAGCGACGAGAGCGTGCTTGTGCGCAGTAGCAGTGGTGGTTCGACGCCGCGCATTGCCGCCTGGTGGTCATTTGACACAGCAACGAATGACTCCGCAGCGCTTACCATGCAAATCATGGCAACAGACGTGGACACCGGAGCCGTGTTTTACGGCACTGCGTCCATGCTTGAAAGCTATGTCGCCTGCGCCGGGGTGGAGGAAGAACACCTCTACAGCGTGCGCGTGCGTGCTCTTGACGGAAGCACCGGAAAAACAAGCAAATGGTCTACGCCCATCAGGCACGTTTGTATCGGGCGCACTTCGTTGCCTCCTGCGCCGTCCAGCGTATATCTCGACGGCACGGTGCTCAAAATATCGCAGGCTGACAGGCCGCTCGACCTTATGGGCCATGTGGTCAAGATGGTGTTCGACGCTACCGACCCCATCAGCTACGCGCTAACACTCACAGACCCGTACACGACAACAGGCCAGTTTGATATCGGCCCGTGGTCTGGCCATGCCCGCCGTGTGTTCGTACAGGCCATCGACGAGCTTGGAAATCTGTCTGAGGCCGTTAGCGTGGCTCTTAACCTGGGTGACGTAGAAACAGACAACGTGCTGTTTACGATCTCTGAGGCTGGCAAGGGCTGGACGGGAACGGTTATCAATGGCTCAGTTGATGGCGCAACGCTTAAGGCAGATGAAACTTTATACCTGTGGCCTCAAGACGATAACGCGCCATTGTGGCCCCAGGATGATAATTTTCCTCTCTGGCCTTCCGGCGGCGGACTGCAAATGCAATATGCATGGAGCATCAATATCCCCGCTGCATATGCAGGCGCAAGGATATTGGCCAACCCCATCAAAACGGCTGGCAAGCTGGCAAAAATTGAGTTCCGCGTCTACACGCAGCCGCCATTGTGGCCCCAGGATGATAACTCATTTTTGTGGCCGCAGAACGATAGCGACTACCTTTGGCCCCAACCGTCAAAGTCTGAATGGAAGGCGTTTCCAGACACATATATCACCACCGGGGCAGAAACGCTGGCATTCCGCGTTACCTACGCCGCTGGAACGGCTGCCATCTTGACGGATATTGAAACCATAATTGATGTGCCAGACAAAGAACATGTTTTGGATGATCTTGAAATCGCAGCAGACGGCACAACGCACATCCCTGTGCCTGCTGACACGTTCCGGGCCGTCACAAACGTGGTGGCAACGCTGCAATACAGATCTGGTGACACAGCCGTAATGACGGCGAAAGTTCCTGGCAGTGAGACAATGGGAAGCAACGGATATTTGACAAACGGGCCTCTGATCTTGGCCCTTAATAGCAGCAGAACTGGCGTGTCGGCCGTGGCTGACGTGCGGATACGGGGGTACTAAAAATGGGCGAACTCGCTGCAAGAACAATTTTTTCAAACGAAACTGGGCCTCTGGCTGGTGTTGGGCTTGATACCCTCGCCAAAAATCAGGCCGCAATTCTTGAACTTGAAGGCGCTCAAGATCCGCAATCCAAAACCATCACAAGTGGCAGCATATCGCCTACTGCGTCTTACGTCATTGTGGACACAGAGGGCAGCGCGGCGGCTGATGATCTTGACGTTATCAACCCGGCATTGAGCGTATCAGAAAACCTGCATGACGGCATGATTATCAACCTGCGCGCAGCCGATGCCT
>QKDT01000225.1 GCA_003251995.1 Desulfovibrio desulfuricans | reverse complement strand
GCTCGAGCTGCTCCGCGCCTGGAAGCAGCGTCTCTCTATCGGTGCAGCGCCATAAAGCAAATAATTCCGGCATCTGCCATGTAGTTGCCGGAATTATTTGTTTGGGCCTGGTATTAGTCGCGCCGCAATTTGCCGTTGATGTTGCTGATCCCTACATCAAGGTTGAGGGAGCATTCCCGTTCGCGTCCATCTCTGGTGCGGCATATGGCCACCAGTTTACGGCCTCTCGCATGAATACCTCTGGCAGAGTGGCTATAATTATGCCCGCCCCAAACCAGGCGACCGTCTGCATTACCGATAAAACGATCAAGATTGATGCCTGTGTGCCGCTCCCTCTGATCCATGGTTCTGCATATTGCCGTTAGTTGACCGTCTTCAATGGTTATGTTGCGGCAGGTCTGGCTGAAGTTGCCAGCCATAGCCGATGAAATTGTCATCAAGGATATTGCCATAATAAAAAGAGGAATAAGGCATTTTGCACGCGCAAACGTTGTTTCCATGATCTGATCCTTTGGGTTTGGTATTGCTCCAGATGCAGCGCGCCCTGCCGCCAGGCACTGCTGCCGCGAACGGGTAAAAGCATAAGGTGTGCCAGATAAAATCGCCTTAAATTTATGCAAACGAACGGAGATGAAGGAAGGAACGTGTACCTGACTGCCCACAATTCTGCCGTTTGCACAATATTTGGGCATCAAGATGGTTACAGAATATGGTATGCTTGCGCATGAGAAAAGTATTTTTCACGGTAGCCGAATATACATTACTTGATTTAATTGCAAATCCTTCTTATTAATGTGCAAGGTAATTGTGAGCTTTCTGACTTTTTGCCGGATCAAGTTTATAAAACTTCCAATTATGTCTGCCCGCAGAGTAAAGCGCGAGCGCAAACAGCCGATAAGAAAGCAAGCTACTGACGTATTTTCCTGCCACGGAGTAAATAAGTATGTTTAAAGAATGCAGCATTAAATGGAAAGTTTTGGGCGTAGCGCTTATTGGTCCATTGGTTATTGCTGTGATTATGGCCTGGGAGCGGATTAGCGATATCCGTGAAGGTGCGGAAGAGGCCATCTTGCAAAAGAGCCGCGCTATTGTGCTTATGGCGGAAGCCACGCGCAACGAAATGGCACGCAAGCTTGATAGCGGTATTATGAAGCCATTTGACCAGTTGCCCCCTGACAAAATCCTCGATGCTGTTCCTGTTGTTACTGCCATGCGCATGGCTGCCCAAAACTCTAAAGAAGCTGGTTACGAGCTCAGAGTTCCCAAGGTGCAGCCCCGCAACCCCGCAAACACTCCCACGGAGTTTGAGCTCAAGATATTGAAGCAGCTTGAAAATAGCGGGCTTTCTGAAGTTGTTGTTCGTGAACCGGACAAGATCCGGTATTTCCGGCCTATTCGCCTCACCAAGGAATGCCTTTACTGCCACGGCAACCCCGCGGGGGAAAAGGATGTTGTGGGCGGCATCAAAGAAGGCTGGAAAGTGGGCGAAGTGCACGGTGCCTTTGAGGTCATCAGTTCATTGGAAAAAGCCAACAATGCCACAAATATGGCCAAAATCAGCGTTGCCGTATGGACAGCCGCAACTCTTGCTGTTCTTGGGGTAATTGCATGGATGTTGTTGCGCGGGGGTATCCTCAGGCCTCTTGAGCGTATTAGGCGTTTTGCAGCCGCGGTTGCTGGTGGGGATATTGCCGCTCGCCCCGAAGGGGCCTTTCACGCGGAACTTTCTGAGGTTAAAGACGCCATTGAAACCATGGTGGACAACCTCAAGGTTAAGATGGACGAGGCCGACGCCAGAGGCAAGGAGGCGGCAGATCAGGCAGTTCGTGCTGAAAATGCGTTGGTTGAAGCAAAGCAGCAGGAGGAGCGCGTTACAAGCTTGGTGAGCCAGATGCAGCAGGTTGCCCGCCAGGCGGTTTCGATCGCGCAGCAGGTTTCGCACTCGGCAGAAGCTCTCGCCACGCAAGTGGGGCAGGTTACATCCGGTGCGATGCAGCAGCAGACACGGGCATCTGAAACAGCCACGGCTATGGAAGAAATGAACGCCACCGTTCTTGAAGTGGCGCGTAGCTCCGCCAGTTCTGCCACCAGCGTGGACCAAGCCCGTGCCAAGGCTTCAGAAGGCGAAAAAATTGTTATTGATGCTGTTGATGCCATACGCGCTGTGCATGCCCAAACGCAAGAACTGCAAGGTTCCATGTCCACCCTGGGCAGCCACGCAGAAGGCATCAACCGTATTATGAATGTTATTTCAGATATCGCTGATCAGACAAACCTGCTGGCGCTCAATGCCGCCATTGAAGCCGCACGCGCGGGCGAAGCTGGCAGAGGGTTTGCTGTTGTTGCTGATGAAGTGCGCAAGCTGGCTGAAAAAACCATGTCCGCCACCAATGAAGTTGATTCTGCCATTCAGTCTATCCAGTCTGGAACGCAAGATAGCTTGAAGGGCGTGGAAAAAGCAGCCATTGCGGTGGAACAGGCCACATCACTTGCACATCAATCTGGCGAGGCGCTCAAGCAGATTGTGACTCTGACCGAAGATAACTCCGACCAGGTAAGGTCTATCGCCACCGCTGCGGAGCAGCAGTCTGCAACAAGCGAGGAAATAAATCGCGCTGTTGAAGATGTTAGCCGTATCGCCTCTGAAACAGTTGATGGAATGACCCAGGCCAGCGGCGCGGTAGCGCGCCTTGCCGAGCTTGCGCGTGATCTGGAATCGCTCATCGACAAACTTGAGGCCGCGGGCAGGGCCGAGGAAGTTTAAGCATTATATGGAGCCCTGCCAGGGCTCCTGTGAGTTTTGACCGGAGAATATTTGACGTGTGCAGTGGTGCCCTTGGCACCGTGTAGCCCCACCGTTATTTAGCCAAAATGCAAAAGCGGCGAGTTACATTCAGTAGCTCGCCGCTTTTGGTTTTTATGTGCCGGAGGAATGCGTAAGAATATTGATGCGAATCTGGAGTGCTGTTGCTGTTAACGTTTTGGAT
>QKDT01000011.1 GCA_003251995.1 Desulfovibrio desulfuricans | reverse complement strand
AGAACTTCCTGGCCCGCCTTCAGCACTTTCTGAATTGGCGGAAATTTTTTGCCCTTGGATGGCTCGTGGTGGGCCAGCCAGTATTCGGGGTGTACCTCGTCAATCTGGAGAAAACCATTCTTGCCCGCGCCATAGCTCACAAAGGCGGCTTGCAGGTTGGTGTCGATATTATGGATGACACCCTTGTAAATGTTGCCCTTGATTTTGCGCTGATGCAGCATGTCCAGATAGTATTCCAGCAACTGACCGTCTTCCGCCAGGGCAACTTCTACCTGTTCTCCGGGCAGCACGCTGATGAACATGCGGCGTTTGCCCTTGGGGCCTTCGGCAGGGGCCTTGGCATTGTTGGGGGCGTTGGTCGCTTTGTTGCCCTCTGCGTTCTTGGTGGTGTCCGCAGGTTTGTTGGCTTCAGGCTTGTTCTGCTGCTGGGGCTTGGCAGAATTGGGCTGCTTGTTCTGACGGGGGGCATTCTGGGGCCGCGCGTCCTGCGCACGGTCAGACTGCTCAAGCGAATCTTCGGCTATGTCGAGATCATCGGCATCGTCAGCAAGAGGAGCCGTGCTGGCCTGACCTTCGGCAGTCTGCGCAGCATCCTGCCCGTTCTGCTCTTTTTTGCGATTGCGACCACGACCACCGCGGCGTCCCCTGCGATTTTTGCGGCGCGGGGAATCCCCTGCGGCAGGTTCGCCAGCGGTCTGGGCAGCGCCGCCTTCGGCGGTCTGTTCTGCCGCTTGCTCTGCACTCTGCTGAGGGGCCTGCTGCGCGGCTTGATCAGCGCCTCGATTTTGGCTCTGACTTTGGCTCTGATTTTTGCTTCGATCAGGGTTTTGCTCCGAACGCGCCTCGGGGCGCTGGTTCCGGGGGCCTTCCCCTGCGGGGGCCTGTTGGCGGCCTGCGGTCTCTGCAGGCGCGTCTGAAATATGCTCCGGCGATTCTTTTACGCCCTGTTCTGCTGTTTTTGCAGGGGCTTGTGATGCGACAGGCGCATCCTTTGCTGCCATGGAAGGCGCAGGGCTGGTAAGTGCGGCGGAGGCACCGGCTGTTTCTGCGGGTGCGGTCTGCCGGGGAGCCTGAGCGGGTTTTTCCGAGCCTGCGGCAGATGCCACTGCCTGAGCGCCATCTACTGAAGGGGCTGCTTTGGCAGCATCGGTTTTGGCGCTGCTTTTAGCCGTGCTGGATTTTGTGGCCCGTGTTCTGGGTGCTTTTGCTGCACTTGCCTTTTTGGGGGCTGTGGCCTTTTTAGGGGCTTCTTCCTTGGCAGGGCCGTCTGCTGTCACACCAGATGCTGCGGCTTCCGCCGTTTTTGCAGGGGCTTTAGCTTCTGTCGCCTTGCCTTTGCGGGGCGCACGGCTTGAGGCGCCTGTCTTGGCAGAAGCCTTGGCAGGGGGCTTGGGCGCGTCAGCCGGTGTGGCGGCTACGGCTTCCGCCGCGCTGGCAGAAATTTCTTTGGGAGCATCAGCGGCTTTTTTGCTTTTGGCAGCAGAGGTTCTGGCTGTCTTGCCCGCGCTACGAGCAGTGCTTTTAGCAGCAGCCTTGGTCGCCGAAGTTTGGGGAGAAGCGGAATCGGCCTGAGCGGCCTTGGAATCAGAAGCGCCCTTGGTGGACGTAGATTCGGACGTTTTGGACGCGGTCTTGCTGGCAGTAGTTTTGCCAGAGGCTGTTTTGCCAGAGCCAGTTTTGGCGGTGGTTTTAGCCTTGCTGCGTGTTGTTGTGCGTTTGGGTTTGGAAACTTCCTGCGACGATGCATCCGTGGCTGGCTGTGAAGCGACCACGGGGGTGTCTTGGTCTATGGTCATGAAAATCCTTTTGCTGCGGGGCGCAAAGCCTCCGCAAAAATTTCAGCCAGCATGCCACGCACTTACGGGGATGTCCGTATGTACTCCGCCGCAGCGCCAACAAGGCGCGCGAAGGCGGCAGCATGCTAATCCTGCTTTTTGGAGAGTACGTTTTTTTTGAAAATATGCAAGCGGGCATGGGTGGGCGGCAAAATGCGGGCAGTTTGCAAGGCCTCCTGATCGCATAACCTGCCGCGAAGCAAGGAGTATATGGCTGATGATAAATGTAAGGCGTGGAGCAGAGCGCGTACCCGCCGGGCTCCGCAATACGGGGCGCTCCGGCGGATACGGCGGGTAAAAACTAGTCTTCGAGCATTTTCAGTTCGGCAGAGAGCTGACCAGCATTGGAACGCAGCAGCACGTAGCCGCCCTGGGCCAGCATGCCGGGATTGACCACAAGGGTGCGGCCTACGCGATCCATGGCGCGCGCTTCGTGGATATGCCCGCACAGGCAGATATCCGGCTGGGCTTCTTCCAAAAATTCGCGCACTGCTGTGGAACCCACATGAATGCCGCCGGGGATCACGTCGCAAGCGGTATCCTTGGGCGGATTGTGCGAAATAAGAACGCTGTGCGGGTAGTGGCGGGCTTTTTGCCAGCATGCTTCAAGCCAGGCGGAAAAAGCCGATTCAGGAAATTCGCTGGGTGTGCCAAAGGGAGTAAATGTGGAGGCCCCAACGCCAAAGATGGCGATTTCTGGCGTCAGCTCGCGGGTGACGGTGTGCAGGTTCCAGCCCTTTTCGCTGAGCCACTGGTCAACCTCGGGCCTGTCCATGTTGCCGATCTGGGCTAGCACGGGGATGTCGTGGGCGCTCAGGGCATTCATGACCAGCTCTGCCTGTTTGACGCCGCCGGTGATGGTCAGATCGCCGGTAACGATGATGCCGTCAGCCTGCGAGAGTTCTGGTATCTGGGCAAACCGTTCTGGTTCGTCGTGGATGTCGCCTACGGCAATCCAGAGATAGTCCTGAGAGTCGGCGCTTGGCATGGTGTTGCTTCCTTTGTTACAGTGGCGCAGGTGTTGAGAATGCCACACATTGCCATACAAGGAAAGAGTAGCTTGCCCTCCCATGTTACGCCTCCCGCGCCCCTGACGGATAATCTTTTGGATGTGCTGCCCGATGACCTCGCCCAGGCCAGGGATGGCGTGCGCCAGCTCA
>QKDT01000358.1 GCA_003251995.1 Desulfovibrio desulfuricans | reverse complement strand
GAATCCATGTGCGGCTGGCTATGGCCTCAAGCCGGGCGATGTCCTCATCTGAAAGAAACTCGCCACCAATGTTGCAGCGGGCCACAAATTCAAAATCGCTGATGATAGCGGCTTTGGCCTGCTCCATTTCACGCTGAAGCGTCTCCCGCGCTCCCTCTCCTTCAACAATCCCGCGATAGTATTCGATTTCGGCATCGCGCAGCAGCACTTCAAACCGCATGCGCACTTCATGCACGCGGTTATAGATGGTTTCAAGTTTTGTGGCCTTGTCCACCACGTATTCGGGGGTGGTGACCTTGCCGCAGTCATGGAGCCATGCGGCTACCGAAAATTCGTTGCGCTCTTCTTCGGTACTGAATGAAAACCCGGCAAAGGGGCCAGTTTGTATATTGTGGGCAGCTTCCGCTAACCGTGTGGCAATAACTGGCACGCGGGTGCAGTGCCCGCCGGTGTAGGGGGACTTGGCGTCGATCGCGCCAGCGATCAGCTTGATAAACGAATCCAGCAGATTGCGAACAGATTCCAGAAGGTGCTTGTTGTCCAGAGTCACCGCGGCCTGAGAGGCCAGTGATTCAATAAAGCCAACAAGCTTTGGGCTAAACGGCGTAATCTCGCCAGATATCTGATCTTGGGCATTTATGAGCTGCATAACGCCCATGGTTTCGCCCTGCCGATTTTTGAGCGGCACAAACACCACGTTTTGCGTAATGGTGCAGAGGTTGTCGTCTATGCCGCAAAAGTCCAGAAGTTGGTCACGAGCGTACCCAGAGAGATCGTCCAGCACAAATGTGCGACCAGATACGGCGCAAAGGGCGGCAATGTTGTCGTGCGCGGCAGGGTCCTCCCCCACCCCATCCAGAGGAATGGGGGGAAGTTTGACCTCATGACCAGAGCGCCCGCCGTAGGCCACGCCATATGTGGTGGAATGGGCGATGGCTACCTTGAGCGCATTACCCTCCTTGATATAGAAGATGCCTGATTCAGCCAGGGTCATATCCTTGGCAGCCAGAAAGATAAGCTCCAGGAGCTTGTCCATATCCCGCTCAGACGAAAGGCTGATGCCTTTCTCCACCAGGGTTTCAAGCTTGTGCTGGGTGTCGAGGATATCCCGCATGTAGTTACGAATGGTTTTACGCATGAGCGCCAGAGACTCGATCAGGACATGCACTTCCTTGATATAGGAGTCGTAGGCTGGGCCGTCGGAGAAATCGAACTGCTCAACCCGCTGGGCATCCTCAGCCACCTGGGTGAGTGACTTGGACATACGCCCAGCAAGGTAGAGAGCCAGACCGCCCCCCAAAGCCACCACAAAAAAGGTAAGCAATAACGAGCGCTCCAAGATGCGCTTTAAATAGCCGGTAAAATCATCCACTGGGGCCATAATAACTACATAGAGCCGCGAGGGCATGTTTACGCCCACATCAAGCGCCATGGCTAAATACTCATTCCCCGCCACATCAACGGGCCGGGCCTCGCCGTTGTTTGCAAGCAGAGTATTCAGAAAAGCCGGAACAGCATTCAATAAGGGATCGCTAGACTGGGTCGCATCCAAAAAATTGAGCACGGCATTGCCGTTGTCCTCTGATTCCACAGCGGTTGCTATGGCAGGATGCGCTACGATGTGGTGCTGTTTGTCCACCAGAAAGATTGTTGAATTGGGAGAAACGCTATATTCGCCGAGGATTGACGCAATGTTGTCTAACGTGATGTCCGCGCCCAGCACGGCGGAACCTGTTTTAAGGGGGATGGCGCTGGTCACTCCAGGGCTTTTGGACGAGGCGAAGATGTACGGCGCGGTGAATACGAGCCCCTTGCCCCGCATGGCTTCTTTATACCAGGGCCTGGCACGGGGATCGAAATCAACCTTAGGCTGCACTTGCCGGGCAAGAACAGCGCCGGACTTATCGTAGTGGATCCATGTCTGTTGCCTGCCGTGCTGGTTGGAACGGATAAGCCGGGTGATGATGGAAGCCTGCGGCGAAGCCTTGTATGCGGCGCGCATCTTGGGGGCGTTGTCCAGAGAAATAACCTGCAAAAAATCGCCATTGTCATAGCCGATGTAGAGCGAGGACAGATTACTGAACTTTTTGAGGATGCTGACCATAAAGTACACCCTCGGATCGCTCAACTCGGCGCTCGGATTGGCGGTGGCGATGCTGGGCGCATTGACCACAGTCTCCATCGTGTCGCCAACAAGAGTGAAAACACGGTTGATTTCGCCGCTAACGCACCTGGATACCTCAGCAAAGATATTACGTGCCGAGTGCAGGGCTGTTTCACTGCCCATCTTTTGAGTGCTGAAGGTCAGAGGCACCGCCACCACCAGAATAATGGCAATGGTTATGGTGACAAATCCCGTGTGGAATCTGAATCGGCGTTGCATAGCGGCAGGGCCTCCCGTGCTGGAGTTGACGATACAAATCAGCCGTAGCACCACTCCGGGATAGTTGAAGAAAAGCAGCTCTGGTCAAGGTCGCCTGCAAAACAGAATGGCAAGGGGGGGCGCTTGTCATTAGGGGCGTGCTCAAACCTGAACCGTTCGCAAGACTGCTTTCCCCAATTGGAGCATTATAGACGCGCGTAAACGTGGGTAAATCGTTGCCATGCAGATTGGCTGCATGGCCCTTCTCGACAATGGCGGCGTAGTTTCTGCCGCGCACAATTTGTGAACATGCTCCCCAGGCAGATCGCCAGGAAGGCTCATAAATCATTGATTATGAATAAAACGCTACACTGGCAATGGTTGGCTGTCTAGGCCAGCAGCAAGTTATCTTGCATAGTCGGGGTATTTTACTGCCCTTTCTACTGCACATTTCATCGAAAGCTCGTGTTCTGGCAATGGGCAGAATAATGAGTTTGGAGCAGGAAGAGATAGATATCCTTACGCATGAAATCTGGCTGTGAGATGCAAAAGGTTCAACCATTCATCCCCTAGTGTCACCATGCGATACCTGGGCATTGAGGACAAGGAAGTGCTTGAAATCCTTACCCATGAAATCTGATTGGG
>QKDT01000177.1 GCA_003251995.1 Desulfovibrio desulfuricans | reverse complement strand
TAGAGGCTGTGGTTCTAATGTCCCGTAATGCCGTATTTTTTAAGCTTATACTGAAGCAGACTTTTTGAAATACCAAGATATTCAGCAGCCTTAACCTGTACAAGCTCGGCCCGCACCAAGGCGCGGCGGATAAGTGCGGCTTCAATTTTTTCAAGCGTATCCGCCAGATCAAGCTGCACGGGCAACAAGTCTACAGCACTTTTGAACTGGGATTCTTCATCCCGAATTTCAGCGGGCAGATTATCCACGTCTATGATATTTCCCGGCACCAGCACAAGGCAGCTCTCGACCACGTTTTCAAGCTGGCGGATGTTACCGGGCCATTCATACCCCGTAAGGTAGTTCAATGCTTCCGTGCTGAACGTTTTGGGCGGCATGGCATTGTCAGAGCAGACCTTTTCTACAAAATGCGCAACCAGCAGGGGGATGTCTTCCCTGCGCTCGCGCAGAGGCGGCAGGGGTACCTGCACAACATTAAGGCGGTAGTAAAGGTCGTCACGGAAGGCCCCTTTTTCCACCAATGCGGCAAGATCCTTGTTGGTGGCAGCCACTACGCGGATATCCACCTCAATTTCTTCACCGCCGCCCACACGCTCAAAGCGCCGCTCTTGCAGCACACGCAGCAGCTTGACCTGAAGGTCAGGCGTAAGCTCGGCAATTTCATCCAAAAACAGTGTGCCGCTGTCGGCCTGCTCAAAGCGGCCTCGACGCATGGCGATTGCACCGGTAAACGAGCCTTTCTCGTGACCAAAAAGTTCGCTCTCAAGCACTCCTGGGTTCAGTGCCATGCAGTTCACCGACACAAAGGGTTTATCCTTGCGGGGGCTGGTATAATGGATGGCCCGGGCCACCAGTTCCTTGCCCGTGCCTGATTCACCCGTAATAAGCACTGTGGAGCGGCTGGGCGCGGCGCGCTCAACCATCAGCAAAACATCGCGTATTGCCTTGCTGCGGCCCACAATTTTGTGGACGCCGTAGCGGTCTTCCATTACTTCCTGCAACAAACGATACTGGCGGTGCGCCCGCGAAAGTTCCACGGCGTTGTGGATGGAGAGCAGCAGCTCGTCGTTGGAAAAAGGCTTTGTGATGTAGTCAAAGGCCCCGTAACGCATTACCTCGACAGCGCTCTCGATGGAACCAAAGGCTGTCATTATAAGCACGGGAATGTAGGGCCAGTTCTTTTTAACCCGCTCAAGCACTTCACGACCAGTGACCTTGGGCATTTTCATGTCGGTCACAATGGCGTCCACTTCGCTTTCGTCCAAAAATGCCAGTGCGGTTTCAGGATCGCTGATAGCCGTGACTGAGTAGCCCTCGTCTTCCAACAAGGTTTGCAGCACCAGCAGGTAGTTTTTCTCGTCGTCAATAATCAGAAGATGCGCTTTTTCACTCATTACATATCCTATGCGCCAGCTTGGGCTCTGGGAAGCAGCACCCTTACCAGCGCCCCGCCCTCGGGGCCGTTTTCAAGCTTAATGACACCACCATGGCTTGAGATGATCGACTGCACAATGGGCAAACCAAGCCCTGTACCGCCATCCTTGGTGGTAAAAAAGGGATCCAGCAGGTTGGGTAACGTGGCGGGGTCAAAACCGGGACCGGAATCTAGAAATTCAATGCAAACCTGACCGTTGTCGTCAATGCGCCCTGTTATGCGCACAACACCCGGCCCTTCCATGGCCTGCTGTCCGTTTACCAGGATATTGTAAAAAGCCCTATACAGCAAATCCTTGTCGCCGGGCGTAAAAAGACCACTGTCGCACTGCCGCTCAAGCGTCACACCACAGCGCCCCATCTCTCCTTCAAGAAAGGCCAGAACCTGATCCAGCACCAGATTAACATCCACAACATCCTGCTTGGGTTGTCTGGGTCTGGCGTAGTCCAAAAAGTCGTTTACCGTTTGCGAAAGGCGAACAGATTCATCATAGATGGCCCCAAGTATACGGCGAGTGCTGGCATCTGCCTTGTCTGTGCGGCGTTGCAGCAGTTCAGAGCTTGAGCGGATAATACCTAGCGGATTGCGGATTTCATGCGCGATGCTTGCCACAACCCTTCCCATGCTCACCAATCGCTCGTTGCTGTGCAACTGGTTTTCAAGAATGCGGTTTTTGTACATGCGTGCCGCCAGCACCCGCTCTGAACGATGGATCAGCATGAGCAGCAGGCCAAACATAACAACAGATGAAAGCAGGCACATCACCACAATAATGCCCTGAAAGGTCAGCACCTGCTCGTAGTCGCCCGTGATATCCTGAGTCAGCTCCAGTGCGCCCATGATGGGGGCTTCTTCCCCTGGGTGCAATGGTTCTCCGCGTAGGGGATAAAGGATGCGCAGGACAAACGAGCCTTCCTCCAGGGGTACGCGGAACGGAGCCTGCCACCCCGGCATGGACGAAATGATCTCTGACCTTGGCGCGCCGCCCTGAAGGATGTCGTCCAGATATGGCGGCGACAACCCAGCACGGCCCAGATCTTCCTTATTGGTGGAATAGGCCACCAGACGTGAAAAATCATAAATACGCAGCCGTTCAACGGGCAAACCGTGGATAACGGATTGTACCACTTGATCCAGTCGATCGTACTGCTCTGTTTGACGCAGGGCTATGCGCCCGTAGCCAAGCAAGGTTGGCAAGGCAAAACGGCGAAAGATCTGGCTGTTGAGATTTTCAACTAGCTGCTGGGCAAAATTCTCTTGCCGGGTGAGCAGTGTTTCGCGGGCAGAATTGGAAATAAAAAATGAAAGGCCCAGGCTGGTCAGCAAGATGACCACCAGCGAAAGCCATGAGAGCGTGCGGGCGTAACTTGGTAAGGCGCTTTCTGCCTCAGCGGATTGGGCGCAGACATCCTCGCACTGACGAATGCAGGCTTCGTTACGCTGCTTTTTTCTGAACATGGTAATGCCTTTGCGCGCACGGCGGCTCTGGGCGGCCTGGCATCACAGCCAATACCACCGGGACGCAGGGAAAACGACCGCTACGCCCCGCCGCAAAGCCGCCGCTACGCGACAGGTTATAAAAACCC
>QKDT01000279.1 GCA_003251995.1 Desulfovibrio desulfuricans | reverse complement strand
CTGGGGAAGTGTTCTGAGTAAGCGCATAGTGTCCCCTATTTGTGCAAAAAAGCGCAATCTTGGAGCTGAGTATAAAAAACAATCACGAACGTGACAAGATTTTTCGCGCAAAAATGGCAAAAAAACCGCAATAACTGGCAAAAATCATGCAATGGCACAGGCCTTGCTATAACTTTCACATTCACGGCAATGAGGCGGTGTCCACCTACGACGGGTGTCATCGCAAAAGGGTTGAAATGTAGATGAGGTTGAAGTGGAGATGTCACAATCTGATGTGGAGGACGTTATGAAAAGGATGCAGAGGCTCTGGACATGGCTTGCTGGTTGCGCGCTGCTGGTAGCGGCACTGCCCGGCGCGGCCCTTGCTGCTGGCGGCGGTAAGTTGGCCCATGTGGTCGTGGTTGCCGATACGCGCAAGCTCGATGGCATATTGTACTGGTGGGCTGAAATGTACAATGAAAGCCACTTCTTTTTTGCTATTCTGACCATGGCTATCATCCCGGTTACGGGCTGCATCCTTGGGTGGCTGGCAGATATCGTCATGGGTCATATAGGCATCGACCTCAGGCACCGCGAACTGGCCGAAAAGTAGCCGGAAGGAGGCAAGTATGGACTGGTTATATATTTTGATGCCCATCTCCGGCGTGTATATCTTCTGGCCGGGGCTTATCATCCTGGGCTTGGGCGTGGGTATTATCGGCGGTTTCTTTGGCCTGGGCGGCGCCTGGATGGTTACCCCCGGTCTTAACATTCTTGGTTTCCCCATGGCATTTGCCATTGGCACAGACGTGGCGCAGATGGCGGGTAAATCGCTTATCTCCACCATGCGGCACGGCAAGTTTGGCAACGTTGACTACGGCTTGGGCCTGACCATGCTCGTAGGTACGGTTATCGGCGTTGAAGTTGGCGCGCAGATGGTCATGTGGCTGGAACGCCTGGGCTCTGTTGATAAGGTCGTGCGCTGGCTGTACGTTGTACTTCTTATTCTTCTTGCTTGGCTGGTATTTCATGACATCGCCGCTCGCCGTAGAAAGGAACGTGAAGCCAAGGCGCAGCACCGCGAACTTGACCAAGCTGCAACGGGTATTGACTGGGCCACCAAGCTTCAGGCCATCAAGATCCCCCCTGTCTTCCACTTTAAGCATGCCAACATCACCTGCTCTGCTTGGCTGCCCATCATCGTTAGCTTCTTCACCGGTTGGCTGGCTGGTATCCTCGGCATCGGCGGCGGTCTTATCCGCATGCCCGCCCTGGTGTATCTTGTTGGTTGCCCCACCCATCTGGCGGTGGGTACGGACCTCTTTGAAGTTGCCATCTCCGGCCTCTACGGCACGGCTTCGTACGCATACAAAGGCCGCGTGGAACTGCTTGCCGCTCTCGTCATGCTGTGCGGCGCAGCCATTGGCGCGCAGATTGGCGTTGTCGCCACCAAGTATGTGAAGGGTTACGGCATCCGTTTTGTCTTCGGCCTTGCGGTTCTTGGCTGCCTCATGTCTGTTGTGCTCAAGCTGATGCAGGCTGAATTCCCCGCTTGGGGCTGGCTGTTAGGGCCAATCGCCACTGTGGAAGTTCTTGGGTTCGTGTCGGCGATCTCCATTTACATCACCGTCAAGATGGTACAGGGCGCCAAGGCGGAAATTGCCGCCAAGAAGAATCAGCCCGTAGCCAACTAGAAGGAGACTCGCCATGAAAATTCGTAACCTGATACTTATGCTGGCAATGACCTTCTCCGTTGCGCTGCTTACTGGCTGCAACTTCGACGGAGGCGTGGAACAGGGACGTTGCGTGGCTTTTGATCCCGCAGCCAAAACCCTCACCATTGTGGTGGACGTGACCCACGATCAGTTTAACCCGCATTACAGCGGTGGCGCGCATACCTTCAAGCTGCCGGTCGAAGCCAAGGATATGGGGCCTTCCCCCGTAGTGGGCGGACGCCTGATGATCGACCTGGCCAAGAACACCGTGCTTATCTACGACCAAAAGGCCAACAGTGTACGCGAACTGCCCGTGCAGTTTACCGATGTGGAAAAGAACGTCAGCTCCGACCATCCCAAGGTCAAGGGCAAGACCTTCCCCATTATCGACAAGGATCAGCAGACCGTTACCGTGTACTCTGGCCGCCAGAAGGCTTTGATAACCTTCAAGGTGCCTGCTGAAGCTCAGGATTACCCGGCCTATGTGTGGACTGCTGGCGACGAAATGCGCGTTGCTTACAGAAATGCAGAAAAGGGTCAGGCCATCCGCGTGATGAACGTGTCCAAGACCAATATCTTCAAAAAGTAACCCCCAGGGTGTCTACCCCCACCCTGAGCGCCGGAGCGGAATACCCCGCTCCGGCGCCCCCCCCGGAGTGGGGCAAACACACCCAGGAGAGCACCAATGAACAGTTATCGTCAGAGCCTCTATTCCAGCATAATCCGCGTGGCAGCCAATGCAATCATGGTAGGTGCCGTCTTTGTGGGCATGTATCAGTCGGCCCACAGCGCCGGAGCCTCTGAACTGGTATTTTGCGCCTGGTTTTTTGGTATTACCGTGCCCATGTGGGCAGGCGCTTTCTGGCTTACCAGGCGGGTGCGGCGTATGTATCCGGCGGAGTTTCAGAGCCTTGTGGAGCTGCCGCGTCTGGGAAATCGGCTGGTGAGTTGGCACGTGAGCGAAGCCTCGCTGTGTCCGGTCATTGAACGCAGATAAGTGGGGGCAGCATGTCTTGTGTCTTGAGCATACCACAGCCGGGCAGGAAGGAACCTATGGGGGAATTTATCAAGAGCCAGGGGTGGCAGAACTGCCTTCAGACCCGTGCGCAGCAGCGTTATTGGGGCGCACTTTGCGCACTGTTGCTGGTCTTTGCCCTGATGGGGATGCTTGATGGATTGCAAGGGCTTGCCAGGTCTGGCGCTGACGTAATTGAAATTTTGCCCGGTGGCAGCGTGTCCGTATCCGGTCCGCTGACCATCAAAAATCCTGTAAACAGTGACCTCAAGGCGCAGTTTTCTCCTGAAAATCCTGCTCTGATATATGATCTGGAAG
>QKDT01000055.1 GCA_003251995.1 Desulfovibrio desulfuricans | reverse complement strand
GGACAGCGAGCACCTGAATGGGAGAGGGCTCTTCAAAACCCATATCCTTGACGGCTTGCAACAATTCCGGGGACAAATGAAAATCTTCGAACGATGGGGACATGATGATCCTGTCATAAAAAATTACTTGGTAGCGTACCATAGCCTTATACACGCCAATGCACAATGCCCCATGAGCCCCTCAATGTGGCAGATGGCGGCCTGATTGAAAAAATCATGCTCTTAAGCCGCCCAGCGCAAGGGGTAAGGTTTACCAACCGGGCATAAAAAAAATTCTGCCGTGCGGCGCTTAGTGCTTGCAGCCTGTTGACCTGACCGCACGGCCCTGTAGGATGGCGCAAGCCGCAAAAGTTCGGTGTCATGTCAGATCACAGGAGAAATCATGTTCTGTTTACAGACTCGCGGCCTTGCCTATGGTCAAATTTCCTACAGGGATCTGGATATTGAGCAGGGCAAGGCGACCTTTATCAGCGGCCCCAGTGGTTGCGGCAAAAGTACGCTGCTGCGTTTGTTTAACAAAAACTTGCCACCCATGGCGGGTTCGGTGTTGTACGGCGGTCAGGACATGACCGGGATCGACAGCATTGCCCTGAGGCGTGAGGTGCTGCTGGCTGGGCAGTCCGTATTTCTTTTTGAAGGCAGCGTGGGCGAAAATTTTGACGCCTATTGCGAGGCCAGAGAAGCCGCACCCCTCAAGGCAGAGGATAAACAGCAGTTTTTGCGTTTGTGCTGTGCCAATTTTCCGATGGATGCGCCTTGCGTGCATCTCTCTGGTGGCGAGCGTCAGCGCGTGTTTCTTGCCATATGTCTTTCGTTTTTGCCCAAGGTGCTCATGCTCGACGAACCCACCTCTGCTCTAGATCAGGATACCGCAGAACGGTTCATGGCGCAGGTGCTGCCCTTTTGCCGCGAGCGCGGCATGACCGTGGTGGCGGTGAGCCACGATCCCGCCCTCACCGGGCGGCATGCGGAAAACATCATCAGCCTTAGGGCGGAGGCAGAATAACCATGCACGGTGTTGCACAGATTCAGTTAGGTTCGTTTCTGCTTGTGTATGTGCTTTTGCTGGTGGTGTTGGCTGTTATGAAAAAATGCCGCATCAATCAGGCCAAGTTGCTGGTGCTCGCCAGCGCGCGCATGACCTTGCAGCTTATTGCCGCGGGTTACGCGCTGACCTTCTTGTTTGAGCATCCGCACCCGCTGCTTACCATGGGGTATTTGCTCGTGCTGGTGTTCTTTACCATTTATCTGGTGCTCTCGCGCAACAAAAGGCTTAATCCGCGTTTTCGGGTGATAGTGTCCATTTCTATCGCCAGTTGCGGTTTGGGCGTCATCGTATTTTTTGTCACCTGTATTGTGGGGCAAAGCCTGTTTGACCCCCAATACATGATCCCCATCAGCGGCATGCTCATGGGCAATGCGCTTACAGGCGTTTCGCTGGGGCTCAAGTCGTTCTGGAATGGCCTTGAAGGCCAGCGGGCGCGTGTTGAGGCGCTGCTGAATGTTGGGGCCACGCCGGAAAAGGCGCTCTTTCCCTTTGTGTGTCAGGCGCTGGAAACCGCGCTTGTGCCCACGCTCAACTCCATGTTGGGTATGGGCATAGTGGTGCTGCCCGGCATGATGACTGGTCAGATACTTTCCGGCACTGCGCCCACCACAGCCATTTTGTATCAGATCACCATCATGGTGGCCATTTGCGCCTGCGTATGCCTGTGCTGTTTTTGCTCGCTCTATTTTGGGTACAGAACCCTGTGGAACGCACAAAAACAGGTGTCGTTTTAGCTTAATACCTGCCGCAGGGCTGATTCCAGATCCGGCTGGCGAAAGACGTATCCCGCAGCCTGTAGCCGCGCCGGAACGGGATTTTGCCCTGCGAGCAGCAGTTCATCCGCCATCTGCCCAAGCAACAGACGCAACATCGGGGCGGGCACTGGCAGCCACGACGGCTTGCCGCAGGCCCTGCCGAGCGCTCGGGTAAACTCGCTCATGCTGGGGGTGCGCGGCGCACAGATGTTGAACGGGCCTGAAAGGTCTGCTCGTTGCAGCAGCAGGGCGGCTGCGCCCGCCACGTCTTCAAGGTGCGTCCAGCAGAAGGGTTGTTTGCCAGAGCCCAACGGCCCGCCCATAAAATTGAGGAAGGGCGGCAGCATGCGCTCAAGAAAGCCGCCGGGGGCGCCATTGGCCTTTTTGCCTAAAATTGGCGCAAAGCGCAGTATGCAGCGGCGCACGCCCAGGGCTTCAACGGGCACGGTGCTTTGCTCCCACTGGCGGCAGGTGTCGGCAAGAAATCCTGTGCCGGAAGGCGCATTTTCGGTGCAGGGCGGCGCATTGTTTTGCCACAGGCCGTAATAGCCGCTGGCAGAGGCCTGCAACAGGGTTGACGGTGTTGGCTCTGATTGCTCCTTGCGCAAGCGCAGGGCAACGCACAGGGCCCGCCCGGTTTCAACCCGGCTGTTCACGATGGCCTGCTTGCGTTCCGCAGTCCAGCGGCCCCCGCCGATATTTTCACCTTGCAGGTTGATGATGGCGTCCACGCCGTCCAGCAAGCCTGCCAGTGCCGCGCCATCCCAACCGTTCCACACCACGGTGTGTGGCCCGCTGCCGCCCTTGCCCGCCCTGCGCGATGCCACGCTTACCGCAATGTTGTCGCGCATGAGCGCGGTAGCCAGATATCGCCCCACAAAGCCTGTGCCGCCCAGAATGAGAACATGCATGGTGAACCCCCTCTGTTGTGCGAAAGCCGTGCGCCTGTAGAAGCTTATACTTTTTGCCGGGCAATAGGCAATTTTATGGTTTTGTTGATCCTGATGCCGCTGAAAGATGCTGGGTGTGGAAAATATCCTGAGCCATGCGTATGAACTCCCTCGCCGCTGGCGACATGCGGCGCGCGTCAGGCACGGCAATGGCTACCTGGCGTTTGGCTGCCGGGCGCAGTGGCTTTTTTACGTATCCGGGCGCGTTCTCCAGCGGCAGGGCGGATTCTGCAACTATGCTCACCGCATCGCCCCTCGCTACCGCGGCAATGGTGCTC
>QKDT01000185.1 GCA_003251995.1 Desulfovibrio desulfuricans | reverse complement strand
TTTCCAGGTGGGGATTGTCATTAAAACTGCGGAACTGCCATATCTTTTCCGGCATTTACGGCATCAAGATACCGGGCCCAGGCCTCGCCAATGGCAAAGAGTCTTTCTCGGGGGATCGCCTTACTGTCGTAGGTGATCAGGATCGAGCCACTCACGCTGTTGCCCTCCACCGAATGCACGCCGCCAATGGTCTCCATATTTTTGCAGGTCAGCCGTAGCACGCTTTCATGCCGCAGGGCGGGATGGCGTATGCGTACCCTGCCGTCCACAAAGCTGCGCACATATTTAAGCAGAAGGATGGCGTTCATAGTGGAGCTCCTCACCGGGCAGACTTTCCGGCAGGTGGCGGCGCATGGCGTTGAGCGCCACCCCCAAGGTTGTCAGGTTGTGCAGCAGGGCAGAAACGCCCGGGCCAAGCACCATAAACAGGCCACCCATCAAAAAGAGGCTGTTAAGGGTCATTGTAGCCATAAAGTTGTTGTGGATACGGCGCAGCGTGTGGTTGCCCAACAGGCGGGCGCTCACAAGTCCGTCAAGGCTTGGGTGGGTAAGCAGCACGTTTGCCACTTCACGGGCCAGGTCTGTGCCGTCGCTCATGGCAACCCCCACATGGGCGGCTGAAAGGGCGGGCGCATCGTTAATGCCATCACCCACCATAAGCACCTTGCAGCCTTCTACTGCCAGCTCCTGCACAATGCGGGCCTTGTCCGTGGGCAACACCTGCGCGCGAAAATCCGTTATGCCCACCTGGGCCGCAACGGCTCGCGCCGTGCGCTCGTCATCACCTGTGAGCATGAGTACCCGGTGTATGCCAAGACCGCGCATGGCCTCGACCACGCGGGCGGCCTCGGGCCGCAGAGGGTCTTCAATAGCTACCAGCCCAGCAGCTTGCCCATCTTCGCTCATAAACAGGAGGGAACGACCAAGCTCAGTTTGTTGGATGATAACATCTGCGAGGGGCGATAGGTCAACACCTTCATCGTGTTCGATGTAGTGGCGGCTGCCCACCCGCATTTTTTTGCCGTGCAGGGTAGAGGCAACGCCGTGCGCCACCACGTATTCCACATGGGCGTGCTCTTCTGCGTGTTGCAGACCTTCTTCCTCAGCCTTGTGTACAACCGCGCGGGCAACAGGATGGGGAAAATGCTCTTCAAGGCAGGCCATGGTGCGCAGCACTTCACTTCGCTCAAAGCCCTGCGCGGGTATGACTTCAACCACTTTGGGGCTGGCCTGCGTGAGCGTGCCTGTTTTGTCAAAGACCAGCGTATCAGCCTCGCTGAGGGCCTCAAGGTAGCGCCCCCCCTTGATGGCAATGCCATGGCGCGCGCCTTCACGCATGGATGCCAGCACAGCCAGCGGCGTAGCCAGCTTGAGCGCGCACGAATAGTCCACCAGCAGCACAGAAGAAGCGCGGCGGAAATCGCGGGTAATAAGCCACACCAGCCCCGCAAGACCAAAGGTAAAGGGCACCGCAAGGTCGGCAAGGCGTTCAAATTTGCCCTGCACCCCGGCCTTGAGAGATTCGGATTCTTCAATAAATTTTACAACCTGGCGCAGACGGGTGCCATCGCCCACATGGCGGGCGCGTATGACAATCCTTCCTTCTTCAAGGGCTGTGCCAGCGTAGACTGAAGCTCCCTCCGCACGGTGTACGCCGAGGGGTTCGCCGGTCATGGACGACTGGTTTACAAGGCCGCAGCCTTCTGTAATCTCGCCGTCAACGGGGATGGAGCCACCCGCGTGTACAACCACAAGGTCACCCTCGCGCACCTGGGCAAGAGGGACGGAAACCTCGGTACCGTCTGCCAGCAGCCAGACGTTTTCCACGTTCAGGGCCAGGCTTTCGGTCAAGGATGCCATGGAGCGGCGTCTGGTCCATTCTTCAAGGGTTTCGCCCAATCCAAGCAGCAGGGTAAGCATGCTGACCGTGCGGAAGTCACCCATGACAAGCGATGCGCCAATGGCGGCTGCATCCAGAACATCAACGCTCAGGGTGCCCCGCAACAGCGCGCCCACCCCTTTGAACAGAAAAGGCAGAGCACCCATAACGCTGTTGAACACGCGCAACGCAAAAGGCAGAAAAGGACGAACAAAAACATAGCGTACCAGCGGCATAAAGCCCTGACTGGGGCTCATTGCGCTTTCATAGGTACGCTCTGGCAGGTTAAACTGCGCACCGGCGTCAGCGGCGCCTACCAGCAGGGTCAGTGCAGTAATGCGGCTTTTGTCATCATCAAAAAAAATCAGCAGGCTACCCACAAGGGCATTTGCGCGCACATCGGTAATGCCTTCTAGCGAGGCCAAAGCTCCGGCAAGCGCTTCAATCCGGCCTTTGTCAAGGCTGCACGATGCGCGCACACGCATTCTGCCGGATTCAGGCGTTGTGATGCCACGCAATTCATGAACGATAAAAAAACGCATGCGCGCTCCTAAAGGCGAGGTTCTGGGCAGCGTGAACGGAAGTCCCCTTTCCGCTTTGCAGGCAGAGGAGTATCGGTGTGCCGCCCGGTTAATCGGGCGGCACAGGCAATCGCAGTGCCAAAATAATCCTGCGGTGAAACCGGATACTAGGCTTCCGCGCCGTCCTTGGCGGTTTTGCGCTTTTCAGCGGCAAGACGGGCCTCGGCGGTGAGGTCTTCCACGTCTTCTTTGATGGACTCAACCTTGCTCAGCAGGGCGTCTTTCACGTCCATGCCACGGCTCAAGAGGTCAGTCGCCAGAGGTTTGAAATCCAGCTTGCCCTTGCTTACAGCCACTGCGCCAAGTACGCCAAGGGCAACGCCGCCCAGAAACCACAATCCGTACTTCATTCCTTCGTTCATCTTCCTTCTCCTTGCTATGTGTACGTCAAACTTATTCAGCGCCTCCCTTGTACAGGTAGCAACCGAATTTGGGTAATAATCCAGACTCCGTCCGATCGCGGGGGGGGGCGATCGGACGGTGGCATTGGCAAATTTTTTTATACTGGGATAGTTTGACTTATAGCGTTAGCTGGAAGCCCCAGAAAGGTCAACTTTGATGAAGTCGGCCTCGCT